>JBCCHR010000059.1:0-11583 GCA_039028655.1 Bacteroidota bacterium | reverse complement strand
CCGCGGCGCTGGACGCGGTGATCATCGCCAACCCAAAAACCGACCTTTATAATCCCAACATTCTGCGGAGCAGCGTGGGATGCCTGTTCACTAATAGGGTGGCTATAGGAACCACCGGGGAGATCATTGAATTTTTGAAGCAGCGGGGTATTTCAATGTACTGTGCGGCACTACAGGCGTCTCAAAATTATACCTATTGCGATTTTACGGCTCCCAGCGCACTCGTGGTAGGCACAGAAGCCACAGGACTATCGAAAGAATGGCTGGACGCCAGCACCCAAAACATTGTGATCCCGATGCGGGGCAGCATCGATTCGATGAATGTTTCGGTCGCGGCGGGAATCCTTATCTTTGAGGCCAGGCGACAACGTTCGTTGAATGAAAATGAGTGATGAATTCAATTGCAGACTCCTCCTTGCTTATTAATCATTGATTGTTGATCGTTGTAAATAATAAACTGTTCAATCTCACATGAGTCCACAACTTCTTTTTTATATCATCATCGGCATCTTGATTGTAAATTTTTTATTCGACAAGATCCTGGACGCTTTGAATGCGAAGCATTTTCAAGACCCTGTCCCGGCTGAGTTGGACGACGTATATAATTCCGAAGAATACCAAAGATCCCAGGCCTACAAAAAGGAGAAGTATCGGTTTGGCACGATCACGGCTGTGGTGGCCATGGTGGCCACAATACTGTTTTTCTTTTTGGACGGATTTGCGTTGGTTGACAGTTGGGCAAGATCGTTTTCCAACCACAACATCGTGGTTGCTCTGTTATTTTTTGGGATCATCATGATGGCCAGCGACTTGCTGGGGACTCCTTTTACCTATTACAACATTTTCGTGATCGAGGAGAAATACGGTTTCAACAAGACTACCATACGTACTTTTATTCTCGATAAAGTGAAAGGGTGGCTCATGTCGGCCATACTAGGTGGTGGCCTGCTGGCCCTTATTATCTGGTTCCATGAAGGAGTTGGAGAACATTTCTGGTTGTATGCCTGGGGCGCCGTAACGGTATTTGCCATCGTCATGAATATGCTCTATGCGCGATTGATCGTGCCACTCTTTAACAAACAAACTCCTTTGCCGGATGGATCCCTGCGCGAACGGATCGAAGCCTATGCGGTGAAGGTTGGTTTTAGATTGCAAAATATCTTCGTTATCGACGGTTCCAAGCGCAGCACGAAGGCGAACGCTTATTTTTCGGGTTTTGGTCGTGAAAAACGAATTACGCTGTACGATACCTTGATCAACGACCTGGAAGAAGAAGAGATCGTTGCCGTCCTGGCGCACGAGGTGGGACATTATAAAAAACACCATATCCTCATCAATCTGTGCGCGTCCATACTCACGACCGGTTTTACCCTGTGGTTGTTGTCTCTTTTTGTGGGTAATGCTACCTTATCGGCTGCCTTGGGCGTGTCTCAGCCGTCATTTCATGTAGGATTGATCGCTTTTGGGGTGTTGTACACACCAATTTCGGAGACTACCGGACTTTTGATGAATTACCTCTCCCGAAAATTCGAATACCAGGCCGATAACTATGCCAAATCGACATACGCGTCCATGCCGCTCATTTCAGCATTGAAAAAACTCTCCCGTAACAGTTTGAGTAACCTTACTCCCCATCCCGCCTACGTTTTCATGCACTATTCGCACCCTACTTTGCTCCAGCGCTTTAGAAACCTGACGCGCTAGCCAGCAGGTTCCTACTTCTCGCTGGCAAATTCAGGATTGGTCTAAAATTTGTTGTTCATTCTGTAACAATAGTGTAAATTTAGATCATGACTGAAGCTGCCATAGAAGCTGAAAACAAGGAAATCGCCAAGGAGTACAAGCAGTTACTCAAGGTGAGCTATCGCACGCTTTCGCCGGCCGACAAAAAGTTGATCCGCTCTGCCTTCGATGTGGCCGTGGACGCTCACAAGGACCAGCGGCGTAAAAGTGGTGAAGCCTACATTTTCCATCCCATTGCGGTGGCAAAGATCGTTGCCTCCGAGATTGGACTGGACGCGACTTCTATTGCCGCAGCGCTGCTTCATGACGTAGTAGAGGACACCGAATATACCCTGGTCGATATCGAACAGATGTTTGGGGAGACTGTGGCGCGTATCGTGGACGGACTAACCAAAATATCCGCCATGGAATACAACAGCGACGTGTCGCTGCAGGCTGAGAATTTCCGAAAGATGTTGCTCACGCTTAACGAAGACATCCGGGTGATCATCATCAAGATCGCCGATCGATTGCACAATATGCAGACCATGGATTCCATGCCGCATCACAAGCAGGTGAAGATCGCTTCGGAGACGTTGTACATCTATGCGCCGTTGGCACATCGTATCGGGATGTACAATATCAAAACCGAATTGGAAGACCTGGGCCTAAAATATACCGAACCTGAGGTATATCAGGACATCCTGGAAAAAATAAAAGAGAGTAAGGAAGAACAGGATCAGTACATCAAGGACTTTTCCAAAGTGATCAAGGATTCCCTGGATTCCGAGAAGCTTTCGTACGAGATCAAAGGGCGTCCTAAGTCCATTTTCTCGATACGGAGAAAGATGATCGCCCAAAACGTGACCTTCGATGAGGTGTACGACAAGTTTGCAGTGCGTATCATCTACAAGGCCAAAGACGCCGAGAGTGAGAAATTCCTCGCCTGGAAGATCTATTCCATCGTTACCGATCATTTTCGTCCCAACCCCATGCGATTGCGGGATTGGATCTCGTCTCCAAAATCCACGGGTTACGAGGCGCTCCATATTACTGTAATGGGACCCAAGGGAAGATGGGTGGAAGTGCAAATACGAAGCGAGCGAATGAACGAGATTGCCGAAAAAGGCTACGCAGCACATTACAAATACAAGAATAAAGAGAAAGAGGACGGCGGTTTGGACGATTGGCTCAACAAACTCCAGGAAACCCTGGAAAACGCCGAGATCAATGCCGTGGATTTTGTGGAAGAATTCAAACTCAATCTCTACGCCAAGGAGATTTTCGTGTTCTCTCCTAAGGGAGACCTGTATTCCTTACCCAAAGGGGCCACAGCGCTGGACTTTGGCTTTCACGTACATACCGAAGTGGGGCTTCATACACGCGGCGCCCGGGTGAATGGTAAATTGGTCCCACTGAGCCAGGAGCTCAAAAGTGGCGACCAGGTGGAGATCATGACTTCGGACAAGGCCAAGCCCTCGGCCAACTGGATGAACTATGTGGTAACGGGTCGAGCTCGCTCCAAGATCAAGAGCTCCCTGAAGGAAGAGCAAAAACAAATCGCCGAGGAAGGCAAAGTGGTGCTGGCTCGCAAGCTGAAATCACTCAAGATAACTTTGGATGAAAAGACCATCAACCAACTGGTCAATTATTTTAAACTAAAGACCAGCCTGGATCTGTTCTACCGTGCGGGAGCAGGAATTATCGATAATTCCATGCTCAAAGATTTTGCCGCGGCGCGAAGCAATGCCTTTGTGAGCTTCTTCAAGAACAGGATTCGTAAACCAACGGCTTCCGAAGATATCAACAAGGACGAGCTTACCGTAAAGTATGATCAGTTGGTCTTTGGAAAAGAAGAAGAAAAGCTGGACTACAAGATGTCCAATTGCTGTAATGCCATCCCCGGAGACGAGGTGTTCGGGTTTGTGACCGTGAACGAAGGGATCAAGGTACACAAACAAAATTGCCCGAACGCGCTCCAATTGCAGAGCAATTACAACTACCGTATCATGCAGGCCAAATGGATCGATTCGACCCAACAGGAATTCCAGGTCAACCTGGTGATCTCCGGGATCGATGCCATTGGATTGGTTAATAACCTCACCAAAGTGATCTCTAATAACCTTCATATCGATATGAAAAGTGTACATTTCGACACCGAAGGTGGTACCTTCCAGGGGAAGATCACCGTCGTGGTTCAGAGCAAGAAAATTCTTGATAATTTGGTGAAGAACATTAAAAAAATAAACGGAATTGATAAAGTGACTCGCGCATAAAATGAGTACCTTTGTAACCTTGTTATGAGCGGAAAAACAGAAACAGGAAACCAAGCGATCGTCAAGAACGTTTTCACAGGATTTCTCGAAGAGAATGGCCATAGGAAAACGCCGGAACGCTATGCCATCCTGCAGGAGATCTACGACAACGACGACCATTTTGATATCGAATCGCTCTACATCAACATGAAGAACAAGAAGTATCGGGTGAGTCGCGCAACACTCTACAACACCATCGAATTACTTCTCGAATGTGGATTGGTTCGCAAGCACCAGTTTGGGCAAAATCAGGCGCATTATGAAAAGTCGTATTTCGACAAGCAACACGATCATGTGATCCTGAGCAATGGTGAAGTGATCGAATTCTGTGACCCGCGCATTCAATCCATCAAAAAAACCATCGAAGAGGTCTTTGATCTCGAAATTACCAACCATTCGCTGTATTTCTACGGAAACCGAAAAACTCCCAACAACTAGCATATATGGCAGTAGACTTACTACTCGGATTACAATGGGGCGACGAAGGAAAAGGAAAGATCGTCGACGTATTGACCAAGAACTATGACATTATCGCACGTTTTCAGGGTGGTCCCAACGCCGGACACACCTTGGAATTTGACGGCATAAAACATGTCCTTCGTACCATCCCATCCGGAATATTTCACGAAAATTCGATCAATCTCATTGGGAATGGTGTGGTGATCGATCCCGTTGTATTTGCCAAGGAATTGGAAGGTCTGGAACCGTTCAATATCAACTACCGGGAGAAAATGTTTATCTCCAGAAAGGCACATCTTATCCTACCCACACACCGCTTGCTCGATGCTGCCAGTGAGGCGGCCAAAGGCAAGGCCAAGATTGGTTCTACTTTGAAAGGAATTGGCCCCACGTACATGGACAAGACCGGACGTAATGGGATTCGTGTAGGCGATATCGAATTGGACGGCTGGAAAGCCAAATACCGCGCCCTGGCCGACAAACATGAGGGTATGATCGATTTCTACGATGTGGATATCCAATACGACCTCAAAGAAATGGAAGACGAGTTCTTCGCATCCATCGAGGTACTAAAAACACTTACGTTCATCGATAGCGAGGAGTACCTTAGGCAAGCTATCAAAGACGGAAAGACGGTGTTGGCCGAAGGAGCCCAGGGTTCGCTGCTGGACATCGATTTTGGCACCTACCCCTTCGTCACCTCATCGAATACAACCGCCGCCGGTGCCTGTACAGGACTAGGGATTGCTCCCACGAAGATCAACGATGTGTTTGGGATTTTCAAGGCATACACCACCCGTGTGGGGTCGGGGCCCTTCCCGACCGAATTGTTCAACAGCACGGGGGAGCGAATGGCCAAGATCGGTAACGAATTTGGCGCTGTAACGGGCCGTCCCAGACGTTGTGGCTGGCTGGATCTGGTGGCTCTCAAATATACCTGTGAAGTAAATGGCGTGACCCAACTCATGATGATGAAAGGGGATGTATTGAGTGGCTTTAACAACATAAAGGTGTGTACTGCCTACAAATACAAGGGAGAAGTGATTTCGCATCTACCCTTTAATATCGAAGCAGAAAACGTGACACCGGTCTATACCGAAATGAAGGGCTGGAGCGAGGATCTTACGCAGATGCGCGACGCGTCGCAATTCCCTAAGGAATTGAAAGATTACATTGCATTCCTCGAAAAAGAACTGGAGATCCCGATCAAGATCGTGTCGGTTGGACCCGACCGCACCCAAACGATCGAGCGCTAGCAGGTGTTGTATGATCCCGGTTCGGTGCTTGGGAACTCATATCCTTTGAAGGCCTCGGTGAAGAGATCGCATTTTAATAGTTTCTTGACAGGGCCCGACTCATAGAATTAGTATACTTGTTGCTTGAAACGGTCAATTTACATAGCACTTTTTTTTGTTTTCTTCGGAAGTAAGACCTTCGGTCAGGTCAAGATCATAGACACTACCAAAACGACCAAAGTGGCTGTAAAATCGGGTTATTTCGAAAAGAAACCCGAATTCCCTGAAGCTGTGATCTACACCATGGACAATGACGGACAGGTCTATATCGTTCACGAGGGAGTGGAAATGTGGTGCAACCAGGCCTATGTGTATTTCAAGGATAATTTCGTAAAAGCCTATGGTGCCGTGCGTATCCAGCAGGGAGATACGGTAGAAATGCGGAGTAAATACGCCGAATACAACGGCAATACCTCCTTCGCCTTCGCCAGTGGCGATGTAGTGCTCACCGAACCGGCCACTACCCTGCGCACAGACACGCTGTACTTCGACAGAATTAAACAGCAGGCCTACTACCGCTCAGGAGGTACGGTGCGCGACACAGCGAGTACGCTTACCAGTCGCATTGGACGTTACTTCGCCGAATCCAAGAAGTATCAGTTCCTATCCAACGTCAAGATCGTGAACCCTAAATACACGGTGCATTCGCCACAGCTCGATTTCTATTCAGAAACGGGAGGCGCCTACCTCTACGGCGAATCCACCATCGTAAGTGAGAACAGTACCGTCTACTGCGAGCGTGGTTATTACGACACTCGAGGGGATACCGGTTATTTTGTAAAGAACAGTCGTATCGACTACAAAAACCGTATTCTCTTTGGAGACAGTATCTATTTCGACAGAAACCGCAGCTTTGCTTCGGCGACCAACAATATTACCGTCCTGGATACGGTGAACGAAAGTGTGATCCGTGGTCACTATGCCGAAGTGTTCCGTGACAAGGACTCGGTGTTCATCACCAAACGGGCCGTAGCCATTACCCTGCAGGAAGAGGATTCGGTTTATGTGCATGCCGATACCCTGCGTGTAACCGGTAAACCGGAGCATCGCATCATTAAAGGATTTTATAAGGCGCGTATGTTCAAGCAAGGTCTCGATGATGAGCAACCCACCAGTGGGAAATGCGATTCCATCTTTATCGACCAGCAATTGGGAATTACCAAACTGGTTCGGAACCCGGTATTGTGGAGCGGTGAGAACCAGATGACGGGTGACACCATTCACCTTCTCAACAATAAGGAAACCGACGAACTCGATACCCTTAAAGTATTCAACAACGCGTTTTTGGTACAAAAAGACAGTGCAGGATACAACCAGGTAAAAGGAGAGCGCCTTATCGGACTTTTTACCAACAACCAATTGGACACCGTGAACATCATTAAGAATGCCCAGGTGATCTACTACTTCCGAAACGATGCGGGGGAATTGGTGGGGATCGACAATACTGTTTCCAGTTCGATACAGTTGTACCTTGAGGAGCAAAAAGTGGTGGGCATGCGTTTCCTGAAAAAGGTTCCCGGAAAAGTCTATCCGGAGTCTGAACTTCCCGAAAACGCGCGTATTTTGCCCGGTTTTATCTGGCGAGGGGATGAACGATTACTGAAGAAAAGCGACCTCTTCCTGGGCAAGCCAGCGCCCATACTACCGAAGATACGAGGTATTCCGCTGCCCGAAGATGAGGGTGAATTCTTCGAAGAACCACCCGAAGACGAGGAACTGGAGATCCCGGAATACTCCAAATTGAAACCCGAAGACCTGAAAGCCAGGGAGGACGATCCTAAATTTAGAACACAGCAAACGGATTCGCTGGAACAGCAACAAGAAATTCCGAAGAAAAAAGAAAATTGACGATTGGTTGATGGTTAGAAGAGTAACTAAATAGTAATGAAATCTGATTTTCTGAAATACCAGGCGCAAACCACCCCTCACCCGCTCGGGGTGGAAGTATCGCATGCCAAGGGAAGCTATATCTATGATACAGCCGGGAATGCGCACCTGGACTTTGTGGCTGGAGTTTCTGCCTGTCCGCTGGGACACAGCCATCCCAAAGTGATCGATGCTGTAAAGTCCCAGATGGACCGCTATGCACATGTAATGGTATACGGAGAATACGCCCAGCAACCAGCCGTTGAGCTGTCAAAAATATTGGCCGACCTGCTTCCCGCCCCCCTCGACAGCACCTATCTCGTGAACAGCGGGACCGAAGCGATCGATGGGGCCATGAAGCTGGCGAGAAGGGCCACAGGACGCTCGGAGATCGTATACGCGCATCATGCCTATCATGGCAATTCGTACGGGGCGCTCAGTATTATGGGCTATGAGGAACGTAAAACCCCGTTCGGGCCGTTGTTGCCAGACTGTACGCCTATTTTATTTAATGCTGAACGAGATCTGCTGAAGATTACCCAGCGTACCGCAGCGGTGGTTTTGGAAACCATTCAGGGTGGCGCCGGCTTTATTGAGCCCAGAGAAGGCTATCTGCAGCAAGTGAAACAACGTTGTGAGGCCGTAGGCGCCCTGCTCGTATTGGATGAGATTCAGCCGGGATTTGGACGTACGGGTACCCTCTTTGCCTTTGAGCAGCATGGGATCGTGCCGGATATTTTGGTGATGGGCAAAGGCATGGGAGGCGGCCTACCCATTGGAGCATTTATGGCCTCTCGGGAATTGATGATGCTTTTGTCCGACCAGCCTAAACTAGGACATATTACTACCTTCGGGGGGCATCCGGTGATTGCCGCAGCTGCCTTGGCCACCATTAAAGAGATCACCCAATCGACGCTCATAGAAGAAACGTTGCGCAAGGAACAACTGGTACGCGGGTACTTGCAGCACCCTTTGATCGAAGAAATAAGAGGAAAAGGACTCATGTTGGCGGCCATGGTGGGATCGGGCGAGATCGCCACAGAGGCGATCCTTGAATGCAAAAAACGGAACCTCATCCTGTTTTGGCTACTCTTTGAACCACGTGCCATTCGAATTACACCTCCCCTTACCATCAGTGATGCGGAATTGCAGAAAGGATGTGCCATTTTGACCGAAGTATTGGATCAGCTATTGGCCGGAAAAACAGATTGACACACCTCAATTCGAGTCTAAAACACGGCTGCGATTCCAATTGTAGCTCTCTCGCACTCAATTCGATACGTCTATCACATATTACCGAAACCCCGCATAAACGCTGGGCTTAGCTTCGCCAAATTCCTGTTAATAACGGTGTTAACAACAAAAGAGGCACGACTCTTGAATGCTTCTAGACATTAGTATCTTTAATTTGAAGAAACAGTTAACACAATGCGTATGCATTTGAGCCCTAACGAGCATAACAACTTTTCGCTTTCCCGTTTTGAATCCATGTTAAAGACTAATGATGTGTACTTTTTCGACTCTGAAGAGTTCGAAGAGATCATTCAGCATTATCTGGAAAACGGGAAGATCGCCCTTGCCAAGAAAGCAACAAAACTTGGTTTGGAGCAGCATCCTACTGCCACAAGTTTAAAGTTGTTCCAGGTAGAAATGTACATCTTCGAAAACGAACTTGACACCGCCGAAGCACTACTCGATGAGCTGTATGTATTGGAGCAGTCCAATGAAGAGATCTACATACAGAAAGCCAATATTTATTCGAGGCGTGATGCCCATAAGGAGGCTATTCAACTATTGGAAAAAGCCCTGGAGATCACCGCGGATAAAGCCGACGTATTGTCACTCCTGGGCATGGAATACCTGTTCATGGAAGACTTCGAGAATTCGAAGCGTTATTTTATCCAGTGCCTTGAACAAGACAAGAACGATTACTCGGCCCTGTACAATATTATCTATTGTTTCGACTATTTGGAGCAACATGCCGCGGCTATCGACTATCTGAACGAATACCTCAACAAAAACCCGTATTGCGAAGTTGCCTGGCACCAGTTAGGCAAGCAATACTATGCTGTTGAAGACTATCAAAAATCGTTGGCTGCCTACGACTTTGCCATCATCAGCGACGACTGTTTTATTGGAGCCTATCTGGAAAAAGGAAAGGTTCTTGAAAAGTTGGGTGAATATGAGTTGGCTATCGAAAGTTATACCATCACCCTGGGGTTGGACGACCCCACTTCCTTCGCCTTGTTGCGCATAGGAAAATGCTATGAAAAACTGGGCAATAAGGAATTGGCGCTGCAATTCTATAATAAGTGCGTGGAAGAAGACGCGCTGCTGGACAAAGGATGGATCGCCATAACCGATTTCTACTACAAGGCCAAGAACTTCCAGAAAGCCCTGTACTATATCGAAAAAGCCATTAACATCGACACCGAGAACGTACTCTACTGGAAGCGGTACGCCAAGATCAATCGTCGCCTCAACCTATTTGAGGAAGCGGAGCATGGCTATCGACGAAGTATCGAATTGGGGAATTACGAGATGGAAACCTGGATCTCCCGCTGCGATATTTTGCTGGAGTTGGGTGAATACGATGCGGCCATCAACAATCTCCTTCAGGCGGCCGAATTCTATCCGGAGAACCCGGAGATCGAGTACCGCCTCGCGGGACTGTACTACAACATGCTGGAGGACACCAAAGCCGAATTCCATTTGAAGAATGCGCTGGGGCTGGACGATGAATTTTCTTTGATCATCGAGGAACTTTTTCCGAAGGTATACCGCAAGCAACGGGTACAGGAACTCATCAACACCTACCGCAAGTAGGGAATCGTTGTACAACTAACAGCAAATCCCCGTACGTGGATCGAAATTGTTCGAGCGCGAGGTAGATATATGTTCCTATAATAATCTACCCGAAGCAGCCCGGTATTTACCGGCGATTTCTGTATTTTTGAATCTCACAAATTCCAGCCACCTATGTCGACCCGAAATTTGAAACAATACATCATCATCTCACTAAAAGGGGTTGCCATGGGAGCGGCCGACGCGGTACCCGGAGTCTCTGGTGGTACGATTGCTTTTATCTCCGGAATCTATGAGGAATTGATCACCACCATTGGGAATGTGAATTTCTCGCTGATTGGTACGCTTCGGAAACAGGGATTCATGGCCTTTTGGAAACAACTCAACGGAGGATTCCTGCTGGCTTTACTAAGTGGGATCATCCTGAGCTTTGTGAGTTTCATGCGCCTTGCCAAGTATTTACTCGAGCATCACCCCATTCTTATTTGGTCTTTTTTCTTCGGACTCATCATTGCGAGTATCATTTATGTAGGGAAACAGATCAAAAAATGGAACCTGGGAGCCGTTATTGCGCTCCTGGCGGGTGCGGGAGTGGCCTACTTTATTACAACGCTCGCATCTTTGGGTAGTAACGAAAGTTCGTACTTCCTTTTTCTGGCAGGTGCCATCGCTATCTGTGCCATGATTTTACCTGGCATCTCCGGTTCCTTCATCCTCGTGATTCTGGGTGCATACAAAACCTTAAGCGATGCCATTCACGATCTGGATGTAAAAAAGTTGCTGTTGTTCGTGGCCGGTGCGGTGGTAGGTTTGCTGAGTTTCAGCCGATTGCTCAAATGGCTCTTCAAACATCACGAAAATACGACGCTTGCCTTGCTTACCGGATTTATCATTGGTTCGCTCAATAAAATATGGCCATGGAAGGAAACCATGACCGTGTTCTCAAAGGAAAGTGGACAAGTAGGGCCATTGTCCGAACATACCAACTTCGGTACGCTCAATAATTATCAGCAGTCTGTAAACGATTTTGAATCGCTCAAAGTAGCACTCGAAAAAAGTGTCTCTCCCAACCACTACGCCGAGATTAATCAGGGAGCCGACCCCCAATTGATGTACGCGAT
>JBCCHR010000058.1:0-11620 GCA_039028655.1 Bacteroidota bacterium | reverse complement strand
GTTGGGGCCGCTATAGCGGATCGACTGGGCGATACGTCGCGCGGTGGCGGTTGGCAGCTCGCCGACCAGCGTCACGAGGCGGCGCGTGCGGTCCGGCCCGTGGGCAAGCTCGGTAACGGCCACGGTTGCGCCGGTGCGGGACTCGCTGACCCGGTGGGTGTGGGCGGGCGCCATCGGTGACACCACGGCGACCATCACCACCCGCCTCGAGGACGACGAGGCACGACCGGTCGAGCTCCAGCTCAGCCGCTCCCCCACCATCGGCTCCCATCGGAGCCACCTGACGACCACCGACGACGAAGGGTTCGCCCGTGTGGTGCTCGAGGAGCTCGACCCCGGGCAACGGCGGAAACGCAGCTGGATTCCCATGTGAAGGATTCAATCTGCAATTTGATATTTCTCCCGGTGGCATGGATGCCAGTGCGGCAAACGACTCATGGGGCTGGACCGACCCACAAGACGGGAAGGAATACGCCATCATCGGACTTACCAATGGAACCGCTTTTTTCGATATTGGTGACCCCGTGAATCCGGTGTACTTGGGTAAGTTACCCACACATACCGACCCAAGCACTTGGCGAGATGTAAAAGTATACGACAATCACGCATTCGTTGTAAGTGAAGCCGGAGGCCATGGGATGCAGGTTTTTGACCTTACCCGTTTGAGAAATGTAGCGAATCCACCTATCACCTTTACAGAGGATGCCCATTACAGTGGTTTTGGGAGTGCGCATAACATTGCGATCAATGAAGATACCGGATATGCCTATGCCATTGGAACTTCAACCTTCAACGGCGGGCCGCATTTCATTAATTTGGCCGACCCTACCAATCCCGTTGCGGCAGGAGGGTATAGCCAGGGCGGTTATTCGCACGACGCCCAGATAGTTACATACACCGGACCCGACCCGGATTATACCGGACAGGAGATCATGATAGGGAGCAATGAAGACAATATCGTGATCGTTGATGTGACCAACAAGTCCAATCCAGTTCCTATCTCCGTTGGCAACTACGGCAATACAGCCTATACCCACCAGGGTTGGCTAACAGAGGACCAACGCTACTTCCTGGTAGGCGACGAGATCGATGAACTTAATTTTGGATTTAATACACGCACCATAGTCTTCGACGTATCCGATTTGGATAACCCAACGGTTCATTACGAGTACACAGGACCTACTACCGCGATCGACCACAATGGTTATGTAAAAGGTGATGTATTCTATCTTTCCAACTACAGCGCAGGATTTCGAGCCATCGATATTAGCGACCTCGACAATCAGAACATGACCGAAATTGGATATTTCGACACCATTCCGGGTACGGATGGTGCTGGGTTTAATGGATCGTGGAATGTATACCCATTCTTTGCCAGCGGTAACATTGTGATAAGCGGTGACGAAGGCTTTTTCCTGGTACAAAATCCTTCTTTGGGGGTAGAAGAACCACCAGTGGGTGATTTTAGCCTCACGCCTAACCCTGCTACCAACAAACTCACGATCTCATCCAAGGATGTTACTATTTCCAGTGTGGCGATCTATAATGTTTTGGGGCAGTTGGTATTGAACAAACAATTTGCAAACAACTTTTCGGAGACGTTGGATATTTCAAACCTCAACTCAGGCATGTACCTAGTTAAGGTGAATGACAGTACAACGAAGCGATTGGTTGTGAACTAATTTTTTTACTATGCTTTTGAAAAAGAAGAATTATTTAAAACTATTTGTCCTTTTGGTCTGTATGGGTCTTGCTATGAACTCATGTACCAAAGACAACGATCCCGAACCGGTCCCCACCGATGACGACGGCGGAGGTGGTGCCGGTGACGATACCAATCCTCCCCTTGGTTTCCAGGGTGAGATCGATTGGGTGCGCACATTTGGTGGAAGTGATATTGATCAAGCCATTTCCGTGGTGCGAAGCAATGACAACGCCTATGTAGTCCTTGGCACTACCAATAGTACCGACGGCGACCTTTCAGGACGGTCGGGCAACGACAGCGACTTTTGGGTGATCAAAGTGTCAGAAACCGGAGCGCTGCTCTGGAATCGAACCTTTGGCGGCTCTAATGACGATGTGGCCAATCATATCTCGAATACGCCCGACGGAGGTTATATCCTTGCCGGGTATAGCCGAAGCAACGACGGTGATGTGACCTCTGGAAATGCAGGATTTCACGACTATTGGATACTGAAACTGAATGCCAATGGTGACAAACAATGGAACAAGTCCTTTGGATTCCTCGGAAGCGACCAGGCATTCGACGTGTTCCCGACTAAGGACGGCGGCTATTTCGTAACCGGTTTCTTTGACGTAACCGCCAGCGGTGGGGCAGGAAATGATGGTAGAAATCAAAATGGCAGTCGCCATGGAGTTGGTGAATATTGGGCCATGAAATTGGACAACACCGGAGAATACATTTGGAGACGCTATTTTGGCGGCACCAATAATGACCGGAGTTACGACGCCATTGAGACCAGCGATGGAGGTTTTCTTTTGTTAGGTTCTTCGGAAAGTGTCGACTTTGATATCACCGATAGCAAAGGAAGCTATGATTACTGGGTAGTAAAACTCACAGGAAACGGCACCAAGCAATGGACCAAGTCGTTTGGTGGATCAGAAATCGAAAATGGCTATGCCGGGACAACCGCTTCGGATGGAAACTACGTATTTGTAGGTGATGCAAGAAGCGAGGACCAGGATGTGACCAATCCTAAGGGAAATGCCGACCTATGGGCGGTGAAGTTCAATGGAAATGGAAACATCATCTGGAACCGTTCATTAGGAGGCTCTCAATTCGATTCGGCACGAAGTATTGTGCTTACCGACGACAATAATTATTTGATGGCCGGAGCTACTCGAAGTACCGACGGAGATGTGTCTGCCAACAACGGTGAGAATGATGCGTGGGTAGTGATCATGGATGCCAATGGCAACCTGATCTTTGAAAAAACCATTGGTGGATCCAACTTCGACTTCGGAGACGACGCTGTGATGGGACACGATGGAACGTCCGTGATCATGGTCGGGAATACCGAAAGTAATGACAAAGACATTCCACGATTCCAAGGGGTAAAGGATCTCTTGATCGTAAAACTGAAATAAACAATTTAATTACCTCTAAAATTACAATGAAAACTATGAAAAAAATTGCCCTCCTACTTGCTATGAGCCTTGCATTTACTGCTTGTAACAATGATGATAATGACCCAACGACGCCGGTCGTAAACACGGAAGTGAACTTTCGATTCACGCAAAACTTTGATGGCGCAGAAATTACCAACGCCGATTTCGACGCTACAGTATACACCAATGCCAATGGTGAGAATTTGACCCTCTCCAAATTGGTGTACCTCATTTCCGATATTACTTTTACCAATGCCGCAGGAGAGAAATTCGACGCGGGTGATTACAACCTGGTAGATGCCCGAAATGGATTAGGTAACATCTTTACTCCTGGCATCGAAATTCCTGAAGGAGAATACAACGTATCCTTTACCTATGGTTTCGACGACGAGGACAACCAGGACGGTGTCTATCTCGACCTCAACGTAGCCGATGGTGTTGGTTGGGGAGTACCAGCGGCCTTAGGTGGTGGTTACCACTACATGCGAATGGAAGGAATGTATGAGAACAGCGATGGTGATGATGTAGCGTACCAGTATCATAACATCCGCGCTGCCATGCCAGGAACCGATCCTTTGGTGACCATGGATACGTCTATTGAAGTAGATTTGGGGATCATTAATATTACCGAAGGTACCAATATCGAAATTCGAATGAATGTGGCCGAGTGGTATCGCAACCCCAACCTTTGGGACTTGAACGAACTATTCACCGTGTTGATGCCCAACTATGATGCCCAGATCATGATGAATGAGAACGGCCAGACGGTTTTCAGCCTTGGTGAGGTGACCGGTAACGCCCAATAATTTGAAACGATTAAATGAATTTTAAAACCCTTCTTTCCCTTTGTATTGCTGCTCTGTTTACACTCTCATGCAACACAGACAGCGTTACCGTGGGCAATAGTGGGTACGTAGCAACACCGGTAGATCTTCAGGTCCCGCAGTTGTTTGTGGAACGTATACCGCCACCGGTCATCCCGGATGATAATCCCATGACGGAAGAAGGAATTGCGCTGGGGAAAAAACTGTTTTTCGATCCAGCACTCTCATTAGATGGCACTCAGGCCTGTGCAGATTGTCACAGGCCTGAAAATGCCTTCACCGATCCCAGGCGTTTTAGCGTAGGGATCGACGGTTCGTTGGGGACCCGTAATTCAATGCCCCTTCAAAATCTTGCCTTCAATTACAGTGAAAAGTTCAATTGGGATGGCAGCGCTCTCACGTTGGAAAGTCAGATTTTCGAGCCAGTCACCAACCCAATTGAGATGAACAACACCTGGCCCAATGTGGAGAACACTCTTCAAGAATCGGCTGAATACCCAGAAATGTTTGAGCGTGCTTTTGGTACGTCGGTCATCGACTCATCGAATGTAACCAAAGCAATCGCTCAATTTATCCGAACCCTGATATCAGGTAATTCCAAATTTGATCAATTCTTGCTCGGACAGGTCGAATTGACCGCTTCCGAAGCCAATGGTCTGGAAGTATTCCTGGACGAAGGACGTGGAGATTGTTTTCATTGCCATGGTCTGCCGGCCAATCCTCTATGGACCGACAATGGATTTCATAACAATGGCCTGGATGCTACCTTTACCGATCGTGGATTGGGAGGATTTACCGGGGACCCCAGAGAGTTTGGGTTGTTCAAGTCTGGCTCATTGAGAAACCTGGCCTTTACAGCGCCTTATATGCATGATGGTCGTTTCGAAACCATCGAAGAAGTGATCAATCATTACAGCGAAGGACTGGTGTTTTCCAAGACCATCGATCCACTCATGAAAAAGGTCGCCGAGGGCGGCGTGCAGCTTTCCGAAGAAGATAAGATCGATCTGAAAGCCTTCCTGCTTACGCTTTCAGACCCAAGCTTCGTAAACAATCCCGATTTCAGGGAATAACTTTTTTATTTATTCTGAATCGACTTCGCCTTTTCCCGAAGTTGTTAATAATTAGCTAAAACTATAGAGCTATAAACGATAATTGTACTCCAATAGCGGTTAAAACTGGCATTTGCAGTATATTTGCACACCTATTTGAATCAAATAGCAACGATGATAAAAGTAAGTGACGTAGCAAAAATAAAGATCGCTCAGCTGATGGCTGAAGATGGTTTTGATGTGTCCAACGATTTTGTGCGCGTTGGCGTGAAGAGCGGAGGATGTTCTGGTTTGTCCTATGAATTGAACTTCGACAATGCCCAGGGAGAGAACGATAAGATGTTCGAGGACAATGCGGTGAAGATCGTTGTCGACAAGAAAAGCTTCCTTTATCTGGTTGGGACCACTCTCGAATACAGTGGTGGCCTTAACGGAAAGGGATTTGTGTTCAATAATCCAAATGCCAACAGAACTTGTGGCTGTGGCGAGAGTTTTTCACTATAAATAGTTGAAGAAAAGATGGGAAAATTTACTGAAGACGATTTAAAGAAGGAACTCGAGACCAAGGAATACGAATACGGGTTCTATACCGATATTGAGTCCGAAACGTTTCCTGTTGGCCTCAATGAGGACATCGTACGAGCCATTTCGAAGAAAAAAGAAGAGCCAGAGTGGATGACTGAATGGAGGCTCGAATCTTTCCGCGAATGGCAGAAAATGGAGGAACCGGAATGGGCCAACGTGACCTATGAAAAGCCCAACTTTCAAAACATTTCTTACTACTCTGCCCCTTCGACCAAACCAAAATACAACAGCATCGATGAAGTAGATCCAGAATTGCTGGACACCTTCGAACGTTTAGGAATTTCTCTGGAAGAACAAAAGAAATTGGCTGGAGTGGCCGTTGATATCGTGATGGACTCGGTTTCTGTCGCAACAACCTTTCAGAAAACCCTGGCTGAAAAGGGAATTATCTTCTGCTCAATTTCAGAAGCGATCAAGGAGCACCCTGAACTGGTGAAAAAGTACATCGGAACTGTGGTTCCGCAGAAAGACAACTTCTATGCTGCTTTGAACAGCGCTGTGTTCAGTGACGGATCATTTTGTTACATCCCCAAGGGCGTTCGTTGCCCAATGGAGTTGTCTACGTATTTCCGGATCAACCAAGCTGGAACAGGACAATTTGAGCGAACATTGGTAATTGCCGACGAAGGTAGCTACGTAAGCTACCTGGAAGGATGTACAGCACCTTCCCGCGATGAGAACCAACTACACGCAGCTGTGGTCGAATTAATCGCACTGGACGATGCCGAGATCAAGTATTCCACCGTTCAAAACTGGTATCCAGGTAACAAAGAAGGTGAAGGAGGTGTATTCAACTTCGTGACCAAACGCGGGTTGTGTGAAAAGAATGCCAAAATATCCTGGACCCAGGTAGAGACCGGAAGTGCAGTAACCTGGAAATATCCAAGTTGTGTTTTGAAAGGAGACAACTCGATTGGTGAGTTCTACTCTATCGCCGTAACCAATAATTACCAACAGGCAGACACAGGAACCAAGATGATCCATTTGGGTAAGAACACCCGAAGCACGATCATCTCCAAAGGAATCTCTGCCGGGAAGTCTCAAAATAGTTACCGTGGATTAGTGAAAATAAGCCCACGGGCAGAGAATGCACGTAATTTCTCCCAATGTGATTCCTTGCTTATGGGGAACAATTGCGGTGCGCATACCTTCCCGTATATCGAAGCTGGGAACAAATCGGCACAGATCGAACACGAAGCGACCACAAGTAAGATCGGTGAAGACCAGATCTTTTATTGCAACCAACGGGGGATCGACACCGAAAAGGCGATCGCGCTTATAGTAAATGGTTTCAGCAAAGAAGTATTGAACAAATTGCCCATGGAATTTGCGGTGGAAGCACAAAAACTTTTAGAAATAAGCCTGGAAGGCTCGGTAGGATAAAATTTGAATCTAATTCAGTAATAAAAATGAAAAAAACGTTAGTACTCTTCACCATGCTACTCGCTGTAGCCGTGTATTCCTGTAAGAACGCAGAGGAAAAAACCGAAACACCGGAAACCGATCCAAACATCACCGAACAAGTGGAGGATGGATACCAAATGTATACCGGTGAGTTTCTTTATTCTGAAGCCCAAAAGTCCGGAGTGTTGATGGGAAGCAATTTCATTTACGGGGTTGTGATCGACGATAAGGCAAAGGAATTGGGTGCGCAAGTAGCCAATGTAAAAAAGGACAGCCTGGACATGGTGCCGGTTGTTATTCGTGGCGAAGTAATGCCTAATCCCGATCTGCAGGAAGAAGGTTCTGCCTGGAAAGAGGTGATTACCATCAAAGAAATTATCGCCGTTAGCGAGAAACCCTCGGAAGCGGATATCAAAATTGAAGAAAGCACAAACTAGCTATGTTAAAGATCCAAGACCTACACGCAAGTGTTGATGACAAAGATATTTTGAAAGGCATCTCCCTGCATGTAAAAAAGGGAGAGGTCCATGCCATCATGGGACCCAACGGTTCCGGTAAAAGTACGCTGGCCGCAGTAGTGGCCGGAAAGGACGAATTTGAGGTAACCAAAGGGGATATTACCCTGGACGGGGAAGATGTGACCGAATTGGATCCCGAAGAAAGAGCGCACAAAGGTGTGTTCCTTTCCTTCCAATATCCGGTTGAAATTCCCGGAGTAACGGTGACCAACTTCATCAAAACCGCTATTAACGAGACGCGCAAATCGCAAGGATTGGAAGATATGCCGGCAGGAGAAATGTTGAAAAAGATCAAGGAAAAGGCAGACCTGCTCGAAATAGATCGTAAATTCCTTTCCCGCTCTCTCAACCAAGGGTTTTCAGGTGGAGAAAAGAAACGCAACGAGATCTTTCAGATGGCGATGATGGAACCAAAATTGGCCATTCTTGACGAAACCGATTCAGGCCTGGACATTGATGCCCTTAAGATCGTTGCCAACGGGGTGAACAAACTAAAGAGCGGCGACAACGCCGTGATCGTGATCACACACTACCAGCGTCTGCTGGATTACATTGTCCCGGACTACGTCCATGTTTTGATGGATGGTAAGATCGTAAAGTCGGGCACTAAGGAACTGGCCTACGAACTGGAAGAAAAAGGATACGACTGGATCAAGGAAGAATTGGTTTAACCCTGCCTGACCTTTTGAATAGGTCTGAGTTGAGCCGGTAATGAAACATCGAATCAGGAATGAGCTTAAAAGAAAAATTACTCTCGTCTTACATCGCCATCGAGGATTACCTCGAAGATGATTCGCCCTTGCATGAGGTGCGCCATAAGGCGATCAAATCGTTTGAGGAAAAAGGTTTTCCAACCCGAAAGCAAGAGAATTGGAAGTACACCTCTCTCAATTCGTTGTTGAAGGAAGATTACAGCCTCTACCCCAACCACGAACAAACGATCGAATACAAGCAGGTAAAGAAATACTTCCTGCATGAGATCGACACCTATAAAGTGGTTTTTGTGGATGGAGTCTACAATTCCTTCCTTTCGGAAACCACCCACGACAAGTTGGATGTTTGCTTGCTATCGGCCGCCATTAGCAAAAAGAAATACGAACCGGTGGTTGAAGCTTATTTCGATAAGATCGCCAACGACGACAGCCTCACTTCGCTCAATACAGCCTTTGCCAAGGAAGGGGCTTATATTTTCGTGCCAAAGAATGTGGAGGGAGACAAGCCCATCGAGATCATCTACCTCTCGACCGGTAGTGAAGCTGCCACCTTGTTACAACCTCGAAACCTGATCGTGGTGGGTGAAAACGCCCATGTGCAGATCATTGAACGGCATCAGAGCCTGTCGGACAACCCGGTGCTCACCAATTCGGTGACTGAGATCTTTGCTGAGCCCAGGGCGTACATTGATTATTACAAAATTCAGAACGACCGAAAGGAATCCTCTCTCGTCGATAATACATTCATCAAGCAAGAGCGCAATTCGGTATGTCGGGTACACACCTTCTCCTTTGGAGGCAAACTCACTCGCAATAACCTCAATTTCTATCAGAATGGGGAGCGTTGTGATAGCATCCTGAAAGGAGTGACCATCCTGGAGGACAAACAACATGTAGACCACAACACGCTGGTGCATCATATTTCGCCTAACTGTGAGAGTCATCAAGACTACAAAGGGATCTTCGATGATCGTTCGACGGGTGTGTTCAATGGAAAAGTCCTTGTGGACCGCGAGGCTCAAAAGATCGATGCCTTTCAGCAGAACAACAACATCCTCATTAGCGATAAAGCCACCATTAACGCGAAGCCGCAGCTCGAGATCTTTGCCGATGACGTAAAATGCTCGCACGGTTGCACCATTGGACAGTTGGATGAAGACGCCTTATTTTACATGAGATCCAGAGGTATCGGGAAGAAGGAAGCAAGCGCATTGCTCATGTATGCCTTCGCCAACAACGTATTGGAAAGCGTGAAGATCCCGGAACTCAAAAAGAGGATCAACAAGCTTATTGCTTTGAAGATAGGTGTTCACCTAGGTTTCGAATTGTAGACCAACGTCCTTACCATATGATCGCTATGTCCTACGATATTGAAAAAATACGTGAAGATTTTCCCATACTCAAGCGCGAGGTCAATGGGCATCAGATCGTGTATCTGGACAACGCTGCTACCACTCAAAAACCTCGAGCGGTGATCAATTGCATTGTAGACTATTACGAACGTTACAATGCGAATATTCATCGAGGGGTTCATTCCCTGTCTCAGGAAGCCACCGATGCGTACGAGGCGGCTCGCAAGACCTTGCAAAGTCATTTTAATGTGGCTCATAGTCATGAGATCCTTTTTACGTCCGGGACCACCCATGGGATCAACCTGGTAGCCAATGGCTTTTCTTCTCTGCTGAAGAAAGACGACGAGCTCATTGTTTCGGCCATGGAACACCATTCCAATATCGTTCCCTGGCAAATGCTTTGCGAGCGAACTGGCGCGCAACTGAAGGTCCTGCCGATGAATAAGGACGGAGCGCTTATCATGTCGGCCTACGACGCACTGATTTCAGAAAAAACAAAACTCGTATTTGTAAATCATATATCGAATGCCTTAGGGACGATCAACCCCATTGAGGAGATCATTCAAAAGGCCCACAAAGTGGGTGCAGCCGTACTCGTTGATGGCGCACAGGCATGCGGGCATTTACAACCCGACCTGCAGGCCCTGGATGTGGACTTCTATGTAACCTCGGCGCACAAGATGTGTGGCCCTACCGGAATTGGGATGTTATATGGCAAGGAAGCCTGGCTCAACAGGCTGCCACCTTACCAGGGTGGTGGCGAGATGATCAAAGAAGTAACCTTCGAAGAGACCACCTATGCTGAGTTACCACATAAATTTGAGGCCGGTACTCCCAATGTGGCTGGTGGCATTGCCTTTGGAGCAGCGGTGAAATACCTCCACAAAATAGGTTTTGAGAATATCCGAAACCATGAGGAAGCACTATTGAAATACGCCACAACGCGACTACTGGAGATTGAAGGATTGCGTATCTATGGTACCGGGAATAACAAGACTTCGGTAATTTCCTTCAACATCGAAGGCATCCACCCTTACGATATTGGCACGATAGTAGATAAATTAGGGATAGCAGTTCGTACCGGACACCATTGCGCGCAGCCCATTATGGACTTTTACAAGATCCCGGGAACCGTGCGTGCCTCGTTTGCCTTTTACAATACGATGGAAGAGGTAGATCGTTTGGTCGAGGCCGTGAAACGAGCGAAAATGATGCTTAGCTAACTGGTTTTCGAATATGAAAATGAGTTTTTTAAGTATCTTCACCTTAACTTAAACAACGTACAAATGAAATTATTGACTACCCTATTTTGTGCAGCTCTTTTATTTACCAGCTGTGATGAAACCAAAAAAGTGATCGACGCGGCAGGCAGTGTGCAATTGTCAGGAACCTATGCGGTTTCCAACATCAATAACCAGGCTGTGTCCGAAAACGCACCAACCATCTCCTTTTACGCCATTGATAAGTCGGTGAAAGGAAATACCGGTTGTAATAGTTTCTTCGGAAACTACGCATTGGACCTGTATGCTTTGTCCTTCAACGACATTGCATCCACCGAAATGGCCTGCGACCAACCCATTATGGATGTGGAAAACGCCTTTTTGAATGCACTCAACAATACCGGCTCTTACGAGATCGAAAATAGTGTGCTCACGCTCTACTCCAAAGCAGATCGCAGCACCTTGTTGGTAGCCATCAAACAAGAAAGAAAGACAGAAAACTAAAATGACCCTGGCCGAAATACAAGAGGAATTGATCGATGAGTTTGCGCTCTTCGATGATTGGATGGACAAATACGAACACCTGATAGGTTTAGGTAAATCCCTTCCATTGATCGACCCGTCGCTCAAAACAGAGGATCGTATCATCAAAGGATGCCAAAGCAAGGTTTGGCTGGACGCCAAAATGGCCGGCGATCAAGTCGTGTTCACGGCCGATAGCGATGCCATCATCACCAAAGGGATCGTGGCCGTGCTTATTCGAGTTTTTTCTAAGCAAACGCCGGAAGACATTGTCGCGGCCAAAACCGATTTTATTGATGCC
>JBCCHR010000057.1:0-11688 GCA_039028655.1 Bacteroidota bacterium | reverse complement strand
CCGATGTCGGATGAGGCCACGTTTCACGCCGGCTATCAGAAGGCGCTGGAAGAGGTGTCGCGACTCGTCGCGAGCATGCAGGACGGTCATATGTGCGAACTGGCCGACCTGCTCGAAGACCTCGACCAGATGATCGAGCGCGCCCGCTGCCTGAAGGGCTCGTCCCTCGCTTGCCGCGCCGCCGGCGATTCCGGCTACTAAGCACTCGCCTGGGCGCGAATCGGTGGGCCGCTCCGAGCCGAGACATCGGTCCCGAGGTCGGCTTTGGGGGCCACTCGTCGGCCCTGTACACTGCGCCGCGTGCCCCGTCGCGTGTCCGTTGTCTTTCCGTGTCTGAATGAGGAGCGGACGCTGGCGGCGTGCATTGCCGAGGCGCGCGCCGGCATCGAGGCGCTCGGCGTCGAAGGCGAGATCGTCGTCTGCGACAACGGCTCCACCGACCGGTCCACCGCGATCGCGCGCGACAACGGCGCGCGGGTCGTGCACGAATCGCGTCCCGGCTACGGTTCGGCGTTGTGGCGTGCGGTGCGCGAGGCCGAGGGCGACATCGTGATCATGGGGGACGCGGACCAGTCGTATCGGTTCGATCGGTTGGTCCCGTTCGTCGACGCGATCGAGGAGGGCGCGGACTTCGTCATGGGAACGCGCCTCAAGGGCTCGATCGACGACGGCGCGATGCCGAAGCTGCATCGTTATCTAGGGACGCCCGTGCTGACCGTTCTCGTGAACCTGTTTTTCCGCACGCGCATCAGCGATGTGAACTGCGGGCAACGCGCGCTCTCGCGCGAAGCGATCGAACGACTTGATCTTCGCGCCGCCGGCATGGAGCTCGCCTCCGAAATGGTGATCAAGGCGTCGCTGGCGGGACTCCGATTCGACGAGATTTCGATCCACTTCCGCAAGGACGGGCGCGACCGGCCGCCGCACTTGCGCAGTTGGCGCGACGGCTGGCGCCACCTGCGGTTCATCCTGCTGTTTGCACCCAACATCGTGCTCATCGCGCCCGGCCTCGCCGCCGTGTTGATGGGAGCGGCCGTCGGGGGTCCGGCGTTTCTCGGCCAAGGGCCGTATCGCGGCGCCGCGTCGTTCTTCGGCAGCGCGCTGCTGCTCCTGGGCGCGCAACTCATCCAGGTCGGCGTGCTCGTGAAGACCTGGTACCACGTCGAGGGGTTTTACCGCCGGCCGTATCTGGATCGGATGTTCAAGCACATCGGCCTCGAAGCGGGGCTGCTGTTCGGGCTCGGGATCTTCGCGGTCGGCATCATCCTCGGCGTCCCGCTCGTCGTGGCGTGGCGCAACTCGGTCGAAGTCGACTCGGCCCGCATCGCCGCGTCGCTTGCGTTCCTGGTGTTCGGCATCCAGGTCGTCGGCTTCTCGGTCCTGATGAGCGTCCTCGGCATCCGCCGCCGGTAGCCGCGGCCTTTCGCGTTTCGTTTCTGCCGCAGAAACGCAGAACCGCAGAAACGAAGCGTCGAACTCTCGAGCCCGGCTCGATTAGTCGAGCATCCACCTACTTAAGAACCGGGGCACGGTCTGCGGACGACATCCGCGGTCCGTATCAGGTTGCCGAATCTGAGTCCGTTCTGCGTTTCTGCGCTTCTGCGGCTAACCCGAACGGCGGAAGGCGCTCGCCTCCTAACCGTCGTCGCCGTGTTTCTTCGTGCCCGGCGCGGGGTCGTCCTTGTACAGCGGCTCCAGGTACAGCTTGCCCTTCTCGAACACGAGCTTGGCGTCGTACGTGTTCTCGATGTACAGCAGGATCGAAAGCAGCGACATCTCGCCTTCCAGCGACATCGTCTTCTTCAGTTCGATCTCGCCGCGCGTTTCGATCTCCACGCCGTAGCCGTCCGCGATCTCGGCGATCACCGCGTCGATCTCCTCGCTGAACCACTCGACTTTGACGACTTCGTCCAGCGCCTTGCCAAACACGCGGCGCAGCGGTTCCTGGTATCGCGGTTTGTTGAGCGCGATATCGTAAAGCGCGAGGATCTCGAGCGTGTCGTTGCGGATGCGCTCGGTGTAGATGTGCAGGTCTTTGCGGCCCTGGCGCGCCATCTTCTTCTCGGTGTCGTTGAGGACGTACTCGCCGGTCGCCTCCATCGCCGTGATTTCTTTGATGTCACGGATGGCGGTTTCGACCTTCTTGACGTCCTTTTTGAGCCACGCGTCGCGGCGGATGAGCTCCTTGACGAACCGCATGTCTTTCTCGGAAGGGGGCTAGGGAAACCAAAAGTTTTAAAGGTGTTCTCCCAATCGTAAGGAAACTTTAGGTTTCGAAACGAATTCTCATCGGTGTCGGGTGGACGGTGAGAGGTAGGCAGGATCACGGTTTTTGGAACCGGAACGCCGATACTTTCGGCCAAAACATTGTTGAAAAATTTCTCGTCGGCACTCCACCAAAATGGATTGTTGATCACAGCGGTGCCAGTGAGCGCCGCATTCTTGAGGTACGCACGATAAAAGGGAACGTCCTGCGAAATTCGGTCGATGATCACCGAATAGTCGGTAGGTTTTGCTTGCTCTACCATATCGATGCTCACGGCTTCTGCCCGAATTCCTTCCACGTTCTTTTCGTTCACCCGGTCGATAAATGCCTGGGGAAACGTGTTTTCCTGTCCGAATAAAATTCCAATTTTTTTCATGATTCGTTGGTTGGTTATTGCTTATAGTTTTGATAAATAGTGAGGAAACATCTGTCGCCAAATTGGCCAGTCGTGCTTGGCCCATTTCCGCTCGTCAAACCAGAACGGGATGTTCTTGGCAGACAGGATACCGGCCAATTCCCGGTTGGCATCCAGGCAGATATCCCATTCTCCCACGCCCAGGACGATCTTCATGTTCCACAGGTCGGGATGGTTGTTTCCAGGTAAAAAATCTACGGGATTGTTAAAAAATACGTTGTCGTCGTAGTAGCCGTCCAGGAACGATTTGATATTGAATGAACCGCTCATGCTAAACATATGGCTCACTTTTTCAGGATGCCTGAATGCGAAGTTAGCCGCCTGGTATCCTCCAAAACTGGGACCTGCCACCGCCACTTTGGAAATTCCTTTCTCATGGCATATTGCGTCCACCAATTCCGTTCTCACGAACTCATCGTACCACATGTGGTTCTTAACACGATCTGCCGGGTGAATGTCTTTATTGTACCAGCTCAGTTCGTTGATACTGTCCGGACAATAGATCTGTACGATACCCTGCTCGAGGAACCAAGATACCGATTCGATCAACTTAAAATCCTTGCACTCGTAATACCGTCCCATGGTGGTAGGGAACAGGATGATCGGATAACCTGCGTGGCCAAAGACCAACATTTCGATGTCTTTACTGAGGGTAGGTGAGTACCATTTGCGTTTTTCTTCTTTCAATGCTTTGTATTTAAGTGAATTAATAGTGAAAAAAGGCGTGCAAAATTACGCTATTAATTACTTCTGAAAACAATTAATTGAATTTATTTAACGAAAACTTGACAACTACTTTATTTCCTTGTTGTCCAGGCTCACCCGATTCTTTTCCTCCCAGTATTTTTTGATGCCATCTTCTCCCTTTTTTGTGCCCCAAGCGGTCAATAGAGTTCGCTCTTCGTTGAAGTCCATCATAGGTACACCGAAGCCACAGGAGGTCTGCACCAACTCTACATCCAGTTCGATGATCTGCCGGGATCCCACCTGTTCGGGAAAGCTGGATATGTACTCGTTAAATTCAGATTCACCATGATGAAAGATCGTGGCCGAGCCATAGAGTCGGAGGATCATGGGGTTCCCTTCGAAAGCACAGAACATAATGGTCATACGGTTGTTTTCCATCAAGTGAGCGGCTGTTTCATTGCCACTTCCGGTAAGATTGAGCCAGATTACTTTGTTGGGTCCCAGAACACGTAGGGTATCCATTCCTTTGGGAGACACGTTTACCCGGCCTTCTGCCGCAGCGGTTGCCACGAAGAACAGTTTTTGATCGGCGATGAATTCAGATAATTTGGTGCTAATTTCGGTATAGCGCTTTCCCATAGTGTTCAAATTTTAAAGTGGACCAATACACAGCCCGCCATCTTGCCTACAAGATACGGAAATACTCCTGGCGTTGCCTCAAAAAGAACTATTTGGTTAGCTTGAAAGAAAAAGTTCGAGTCGGTCGAAGGCACCTCCCCAACCGTTGTAGATTCCCATTTTTTCCTGTTGCTCCTTGTAAGCAACTGTGGGGTGGATCACATGAAAGGTAAATGCGGTTCCTTCTTCACTGCTGGCCAGTTCGATCTCGAGCGTTACGCCTTCGGTCATAGGTCTAAAGTTGGCGGTGGTTACCAGTCGATGAGGTGGAACGATTTCGGTGTAGACCCCTTCAGAAACAAACGCATTGCCATCTGGCATCATCATGGTGTATCTCCAGGAACCGCCTACCCGAAGATCGTGTTCTTCTACCTTCACATCCATCCCGGGTGGGCCCCACCATGAGGCAATGTGCTGTGGTTGGGTCCAGGCCTCCCACACCAATTCTATGGGTGCCTGGAAGGTTCTTTTAATGGTGACAATTCGATCGTTATTGGATGCTGGATTATTCATTTTTCTTGTTTTTTTGCTGAATTTGATTGAGATATTGTTCGAAGGAGTCGATTCGATCCTCCCAAAGATTGCGGTACTGATCGATCCATAGAAAAGCCGGGATCAGGGTTTTGGGTTCTATCATACAGTATCGTTCGCGCCCCTCTTTCCTGAGCGTCACGACTCCACATTCGTTGAGTATCTTAAGGTGCTTGGAAATGGCCGGCCTACTGATCTCGAAGTGCGATGCCACCGAATTCACGGAGAGTGGTTCCTGCGACAGCAGTTCGATGATATCGCGTCGAACCGGATCGGCAATGGCCTGGAAAATGTCCCTTCTGATCATAAAACGTAACTATTTGGTTACAAATATATATGTAATCATTCGGTTACGCAAATAAATAATAACTTAATTGGAAATTTTCTTTTCGAAGGCGAAATCGTCCATGATAAATCCTTCTCCGATGTCGATCACCACAGGTCCTTTGTTTTCAAAGCCCAATTTATCATAGGCCTTGATACTGCCAGTATTGTGTTTGTTCACGGTAAGCGCGATTCGATCGCAATCCATTTCGACCGCTTTTTGTTGCACCAGGCCCAGAGCCAGCTTTCCGATCCCCTTACCGCGCATGCTTTTGTGCACGTAGAATTTACTTAAGAACAGCGCTGTGTTTTTTTTGTATACTGAAACATAACCGGCAGGTGCCCCATCGTATTTGATCAGGTAGTACAGCACGCCCTCGTCCACTTGTTCCTTAATGGCCGCCTCGGACTGAAACTTATCCAACATATACGCAACCTGGGCACTACCGATAATAGGGGTGTAGTGCTCTGTCCAGATCTCTCGGGCCAACTGTGCGATCTCTCGGAATTGGTCATGCGTGGTTGCCGAAGCAAATCGAGTCTTTTCATTCATACAATATGTCTTTATTGAAATGTATAGTTGAAATGCGAAATGTCCCTGGCACAATGCTGCCTTACCCATCGCACACTTTCCTCCGTATAATAGTGGTGATGATCAACAGATCGGGTGCCGTTATGACGCGTGATCTCCATAGGAGGTAACCCCAATTGCCTGATCAGACGATTCACTTCGTTGTTGTAGTCTTCATATCGAAAGATCTGTACCTTACCTAGATCCCTGTACCCTTCTGGAAAGTAGTCCAACTGATTGTAATGAAAATAGGTATCGGACGGGGCAGCAGCTCCATCCGACTCCAGAAACTGCTGGAACTGCATGCGATCGTGTTCAACGGATCCTGGACTCCACTTGTGGATCAACCGGTACCAGGAGAGCATTCGCTCCCAGGGATTACGAACAAAGCCGAAGACAAAATAATCCGGGTATTTCGAAAGCTGCATGGCCTCTCTGGTATTCGCATTGCCATGGGGAACATCGGTTTGAAGGTCGCTTCCCAAAGCCGTCTTTAGCATACTGCGGAGGTTACTGCCTCCGGTTCGATGCACATGAATAAAGATGAATTGATGCTGATGAGAAATGGTCATGGTCGCAGGTAGGTAGTTACATAAGGAAACCATTCTCGGCCTTGGTAGGCTCCGGAATATTGGTGTCGTTGATCATTTCCCGGATATCGATCTCTATGCCTTTGGCAATGGAAGTAATGGGTACATCGTTGTAGGTGCCCTCGAACGGATTTTCTGAATAGTCACCGATCTTTTCCATCAGGAAGAAGATCCAGCAAATAAGTCCCGTGAGGAACGGACATAACCAAAGCATCCAGGGTTCCTTCCCTTCGAATACGTCCAGTAGCCCGAATGGAACAAAAAAACAGAAGACCACCGTGAGCCAGAGTGCCGTAGAGGCGTACTGCCGTGGAAAGGGAAAATTCTTGATGCGTTCCGATTTGCCCTGATCTGCATAAAAAGAAACGATCAAGGAATGGAATTCCATATGGCGAAAATCTTCAAAATATTGCTGATCCCGCAACTCCTGGAGCCGCTCCGACTGTTTCCGCATGATCTGGGTTGCCTTGTTGGACTTGCTGTCCAAAGCCTGGAGCTCTTCCGCAGAAATATAAGGCGCCAACTCATCGTCCAATTGGGCATCGAAACTTTCCCGCACTGTCGGGTTCATGTACGCCTTGGTACGCTCCCGAACGTGCTCCCATTGCCTGCTCATACGCAGTTGATGTCGAAGGGCAGTTAACCAGGCTACATGTCGATAGATCAATTCTTTTTTTACGGTATCGGCGTCCTCATTCTGAACAAAAGCCACCACGGCTGCGCCAAAGGACCGACTGTTGTTTACAATACTGCCCCAGATCTTGCGGGCCTCCCAGGTGCGGTCGTAACTGCTGTTGTTCTTAAAACCCAGGTAAAAGGCTACGGCGATACCAATGATGCCTATGGGATTCCAGGGAATGGGGATGTCTATCTTCGTGAAATAACAAAATAAATACACCGCTAAACCGTAGATGGCACCCAGGATGAACGGCCATTTCGACCAGTTGAATGTCATCCAAAATCCGTAGTTTCTTTTTACGTACATCTATAAAAATTTAAGAAGAAAGATACTCATTTTTTTTATTGCTGAATACAGCTCGCAAATCCACCTGGGACATCGCTCAGTTCTCAATATTTCGCATTTCCGAACCAGTCGCAGCCAGCCTATTTTGCAAGTTGGTTGAGCATTCCCCGAAATATAAAACCGTGGAATGGAGCCACCGAATACCAGTACATACGACCCAATAGTCCCAAGGGTCGAAAGGTGGCGGTTTGTATGAGTTGATCGTCTTTAATGGTAAAATCGAGCCAGGCCTCACCAGGGAGTTTCATTTCGGCAAAGAGAAGCAACCTGCCTTCCTCTTTGTTGGCATACAACACCCGCCAGAAATCCAAAGCGTCTCCGGAATGGATCGTATCTTCATTGGTTCGACCGCGGCGCAATCCTACGCCTCCAACCAGTTTGTCCAAATAGCCACGCAGCTTCCACAGCCAGTTTCCGTAATACCATCCTTTGGTGCCACCTATGCTCCATATTCTATCAATACAGGCGTCTCGCGCTTTGATTGCTTTTTTTCTCTGGTCCACAAAGCAGCCATAGGAAGGCACCTCGATAAACTTGCCAATGTCGATCGTCGTACCACTGCTCACATAGGCATCTTTCCAGCTGGATAGGATGGCATGATTGCGGATGCGGCTAAAGGCTCTTTCCAGTGCTTCGCGATAACCAATGGGTTGCATGTTCAAGATTCGGGCAAGCTCGCTGTCACGACAGATCACTTCTACCTTCATGCTGTCTACCAGGGCCACGGCAAGTTTGTAGGAGGTAGAGGTAACAAAATACAGCCAATAGGAGGACAGCCTGGGGGTCATGACCGGAACGGTCCAGATCGTACGTTTCAATTTTCGCACGGAGGCAAAGCCGAGCAACATCTCCTTGTAGGTGAGGACGTCCGGACCTCCTATATCGAAACTCCTGTCGAACGTCTCCTCCATAAAAAGTGTTTTGGAGAGAAAGCGGATCACATCGGCAACACCAATGGGCTGGCAGCGGGTATTAAGCCATTTGGGAGCGATCATCAAGGGTAGTTTCTCTACCAGGTCGCGAATGATCTCGAACGAGGCACTTCCCGAGCCAATGATTATTCCAGCTCGCAGGGTGGTGAGGTGATAGGCGCCCTTACGCAGTTCATCTTCTACCTTTTTACGCGAACTAAGATGATCGGACAACTGGTCTTCGTTTACGATCCCACTAAGATACACCAGGTGTTGGATCTGCGTTCGTGCCATCGCATTTCTGAAGTTGATGGCAGATTGCTGCTCCAACGCCTGGTAATTGGACGCGGAAGACATGGAATGTACCAGGTAGTAAGCACCGTCAATGTTGTCCGGGATGTCCTTGAGTGATACGTTGTCCAGGAGGTCCACCTGGATCACTTCGATCTTATCCATCAACGATTCAGGAGGGTGAAACCTTTTCTTATCCCTCACGCAGCAGATCACATCGTGACCCGCTTCGACCAATACCGGGAGCATGCGCTTTCCGATATAACCCGTTGCTCCTGTAAGTAGTACTCTCATTGGTCTTTTCGAATAGGAAATGGTCCCATTTATGGTTCCTTTGTTATGAAGTGCTGTCGTTATCGCCTTCTGGTTTTGCCCGCCTTCTGGATCCAGTTTTGATGTTCAGGAACTCGACGAAAACAGCGAAAGCCATGGAGAAATAAATATATCCTTTCGGAATGTGGAAGTCCAGACCATCGGCAATGAGCGCCACCCCGATCATCAAGAGAAAGGAAAGTGCCAGCACCTTAATGGCGGGATGTCGTTCTACGAACGCACTGAGCGAACCGGCTGCAAGGATCATGATGATGATGGAAACGATCACTGCGGCGATCATTACCCCCAGATGTTTGGCCATTCCAACCGCAGTGATGACCGAATCTAAGGAAAAAACGATGTCCAGCAGCAAGATCTGTAATACAATATTGTTGAAGGTAACCTTCTTCTTGTTCACCATAGCGGGACCTTCTTCTCCTTCAAATTTTTCGTGGATCTCCTTCACACTTTTATAAATGAGGAACAGTCCTCCCAACAAAAGGATGATATCCCTTCCGGAGATCCCGATGGAGGCAATTTCGAACAGATCTTTGGTGAGTCCCATGATCCAGGAAATTGAGAACAGCAACGCGACGCGCATGATGAGGGCCAGACTTAGGCCTAAGCGGCGGGCTTTCGCTTGTTGCTCCTTTGGGAGTTTGTTGGACAGGATCGAGATAAATACGAGGTTGTCGATGCCTAAAACGATCTCAAGGGCACAAAGTGTGATAAATGCGGTCCAAATATCGGGGTCGGTAATCCATTCCATGGGTTGTCGGTTGCTTATTAGGTGGGGTTAACTGGGTATGAATATAGTGATATTCTTCGTGAATGGTATCTCCAAACAGGGAGGTAAATGCGAAGTTATTTCAGCAATAAAAAAACGAAACAAAATCCATAAGACGATGCTATTTTTCCTTGCCCCATTTTGGAGTTAGTGTTCGAATTCCTTCCTTACTAAGATATTTTTTAAGGATACCGCCTCGGATGTTATTCACGTCAAATTCGATCACAAATGCTTGTTTGTCGATGGAGTCGATCATATGATAGGTACGCCTGATGTCGATGCGATTCACTACAGTGTGCACGATGTCCTTTTCGGTCTGTATCCCTCTTTTGCCATAGCCTTTGGCCCCTTTGTAGATGGTCATGCCTACGCCAACTTTTTGGATGAGCGCTTCTTCGATCTCCACTACTTTTTCTGAAACGATCATGAGTCCCACGTAGTCCTCAAAGCCTTCGATCGTGAGATCGATCACCTTGGCTGTTACCAGGAAGGTGAGAATGGAATACATGGCCACCTCAATAGAAAGTAACAAGGCCGTGGCACTGAACAGGACCACATTAAATAACAGAATCACCTTTCCAATACTGATCCCAAGTCGTTCGTTGATGAAAACACCCAAGATCTCCGATCCATCCAGCACCGCACCATTCTTAATGGTAAGCCCGATCCCCGCTCCCAGGAATAGTCCGCCGAATATGGCGATGAGCAGCTTGTCGTCGGTAATGGCTTCGAAATTTTCAAAATGGATCATCACCGCCAAGGCAACAATAGAGAGGATGGATTTTACCAGGATGCGATTGGTCATTGTAAACTTTGCCAGGATCAGGAACGGAACACTTACGGCTAGTAGCAGGTAGGAGATGTCGATCCGGAACAGTTCACTGAGCAGAATGGCGATTCCTGTGACTCCTCCATCCAAAAAGCCGTTTGGAAGCAGAAACATCTTAAGCCCGATGCTGGCCAACAAAATGCCCAGTCCAATTTGTAAGATCTCGGAAAAAATTCTTTTCATGGCGTCGGTTTTGAACTGCCATTAAATTACCACAAATTATCGATAAAACTGCTCGGGATCCACTCGAATTGTCGTGAGTTCAACCACATGACCGTCGGGGTCGGTGGTGTAGATCGAATGAAAGTAGTGATGGTCCTGAAACGTATAATCAATGCCAAGTTTCCTGTATTTTTCTTTCGCCTTTTCGAAGTGCTCTCCCGTTACGTTGAACGCAAAGTGATCCACACTTTTTACGGGACGAGATGTTGCAGGATCCGTTTCTTTTTTCTTCGGAAACAAGGCGACTCCCGATTTCCCGGCAAGCATAAAAATAGGGTAGGGACCCCATTGGGGAAGTACGTACCTGGTGAGTCCAAGTACCTGCTCATACCACGTGGCCGAGCGTTCAAGATCACTCACTCGAACTGCCACATGATCGAGAAATTCGATGCTGAAGTTGTTTTCTTCTGAATTCATGTTGCCTTTTATCAAATTGTGGTCATCCCATTAACCCAGGTCGCTGCGCTTGAAGATTTTCGACTGCCATGGCAAAAACTCGTTTTTATCGTTGGCGGAATGTTGATTGGAGTGCACCACTTCGAAGACTTCCCAGGTCATGGGGTGCTCCCAGTGAGTACTCGAATCGCTGAAGTTATGGACCATCAGAAACTCCTCATTCTCGTCCCAACGGCGATAGGCGTATATCCGCGGATGTAACGAGTCCAAAACTTCATAATGACCGTAAACCAGTATCGGGTGAGCCTTTCTAAAGGCAATCATCTTTCGGTAAAAATTGAGTATGGAATCCGTGTCTTGTTCCTGGGATGTCACGTTGATCTCTTTAAAATTGTCATTCACACCGATCCAAGGCTGTGCCTGGGTAAATCCGGCATGCGGTTTGGAATTCCATTGCATGGGGGTTCGTGCGTTGTCCCTGCTCTGGCGGTGGACCATTTTCAGAAACTCCGCCATGTTTTCCCCGTTGGCTTCGGCTTCCTTCCAGGCATTACGCGTCTCTACATCGTCGTAGTCTTCGATGCTGGAGAAGGCCACATTGGTCATTCCTATTTCGTCGCCCTGATAGATGTAAACCGTACCTCTCAACGTTAGCAACAAGGCGGCCAACAACTTTGCCGATGCTACCCGGTATGCGGAGTCGTTTCCGAAGCGGGAAACCATACGCGAGAAATCGTGATTGCCCAGGAAGATGCTTCCCCAACCGTTATGCTCGTTCAGTTTTTTGTCCCAGGCAGTAAAGACGCTCTTAAAATCGACCAGGTCAAAATCGACCGGATAATACTTGCCTCGGT
>JBCCHR010000056.1:0-11781 GCA_039028655.1 Bacteroidota bacterium | reverse complement strand
GGCTAAGCAGTTAAAGAACTACTTAGCCATTCTCCATGGTACTTTTGGTATTCCTCTTTTGTATGTCATTCGTGACAACGAGGCACCCAACCCAGATCCCTCGCTGACTTTCACTCAGCAAACCATAGCTTGCGCTCCATTGAACGGAGCCAAGTTTATGGCGGATGCAAGACAAGTGCATATGATCATCCTTTCCTGCATGGAAGGAGAGGTCTCTGAAGAGTGGATCAAGAAGCTCAAGCGCAAGGAAAATGGTCGCCTAGATTTTAAGGCTCTCTATGACCATTACGAGGGCGCTGGGAAGACCAGCCGTCGTATTGCACAGGCGGAGCACATTCGCGACAGTATCCATTACAAGTCCGAACGTGCAATGCCCTTCACGACGTACTTGAACCGCATCCAGTCTATGTTCAACATTTACGAGGATGAAGGTGAGCCCTTGACGGATGCTGCGAAGATCAGATTCTTGTTTGACAAGATCCAGCATCCCGAGCTTCAAAGCGCGGTCCAGACTCTGAAGACCAAGGACTCGATCGATGGAAACGTCGATTTCACGGTCGCTTCCAACTACCTTGCCGCCGAAGTCTCCAAGCTGACCGATTACAAGGTTTCTGGTAGAAACGTCAGCACGGCCAAGGTTTCTGACCTGAACCCGTCCATCATCGGCAAGGACGGCAAGATCCTAACGGGCTACATTAAAGGCTGGCACAAGTTGTCGAGAGAAGACCAGAATGCTGTCGAGTTCACACATGTGCTCCTTCATCGGTACGAATTCCTGTGGCGGTTCCACAAAGTGCACCATTCGGTGAAAGAAATGGGATTTGCGGCTCATCTGCGATACCACTGGATGGAAAACATTTTCTACAAACCTCTGAAAACCTTTGGTGTGATGATCCTTGGTGGATTCGAACCCGAACAAGCTTATATCGTGCACTTCGTAGCCATCGCCATCGGGCATCTCAACCATGCCAACGTGCGCATTACCTGGGGGCCTTTGAAATACGTTTTCAACAATCCGGTCATGCACCTATACCACCACGTAAAAGCACTTCCCGAAGGACGCCGACACGGAATCAATTTCGGGATCAGCCTGAGTCTTTGGGACTATCTCTTTAAAACAAATTACGTTCCAGAGGACAGTGGCACGATCGAATTGGGTTTTCCAGAAGATGAAAAATTCCCCAAGGGCTTCTTCGGGCAGATCGGCTACGGTTTCTTCAAATCAAAAAAATAAAAACAACTCCTTGCATTATACAAACTAAAGCTTCCCAAAAATGAAAAAAGCATTCGAACTCAAATTTACCGGCTGGTCCTTCATTGCTGCGGCAGTACTGCTTTGGGCAGGATGGGCCTTGTCGCCTCACCAAATTGGCGAATACCTGGTCGCCGAGGATTTTAATAAGATTGGCGAAGACGTCTGGTTCTGGATCTGGATGTACCGCATCCACATCTTTGGATGGGTGGGCATGGCAGTGGCTCTGTTCGGCCTGGTGTCTCTCACTCGAAGAAGCGCCTATCGCACCCTGGTTCTTGCCGGGGCAGGGATGGCTATTGTAGGCGCCTTTAGCATTGCGATCGCCAATGCCTATTTCTATAATTTTGGTGCTTGGGGCGTGGGCATGACCGAAGGTAAATCTGCCGCCGAAATTCAGGAATTCATGGACGGACTATTGTACACCAACCAATACGTGACCTGCTTTTTTCGTTTCGGACGCATTTTCTCCGGCGTTGGCCTGGTCCTACTAGGTACGGGTCTTCTCAAATGGAATTTTGTAAAAGCCTGGCTGGGCTGGTTCACCATCCTCCTCGGTCTTGCGGCCATGGCGATCATCCTGGCCATCCCCGAGCATTGGGATATCTACAAACCCCTGTTCCACATTAAGGTGGTTTGGCTATTACTTATGGGTGTTTTTGTGCTGAAGGACGGAAAGTTGGATTGAAGCGAGAAGCACGGAGCACGAAGCGAGAAGCACGAAGCGCGAAGTTGAAAGTCCGAAGTTCGGAGTCGGAAGTCGGAAGTCCCCCCTTGAGGGGGGAGTAAGGGGGGTGTTGGATGCGTGGAGCACGAAGCGGTCCTCCTTCGCTAAAGCTTCGGAGGATATTGAAAGTCGGAAGTCCGAAGTCGGGAGTCGGAAGTCGGAAGTCCCCCCTTGAGGGGGGAGTAAGGGGGGTGTTGGAAGCCCGAAGCGAGAAGCACGAAGCACGAAGCGGTCCTCCTTCGCTTCGCTTCTGAGGATGTTGAGAGTGGGAAGTCCGAAGTCGGGAGTCGGAAGTCGGGAGTCAGAAGTACGAAAAGTGAAGTTCAAAATTGTGCACGCCAATAAAGCACCAATTCTATTCTCAACTATCACTGAACATTGACTATTGATAATTGATCATTGAATATTGATAGTTTACAATGTTCGAAGTCTGAAATCCCCACTTGAGGGGGGAGTAAGGGGGGTGTTGGAATTCGCGAACTTCAAAAATAAAAAAAGACCCCAACTTTCGTTGAGGCCTTTTGTGCGGGCGGAGAGACTCGAACTCTCACACCTTGCGGCACTAGATCCTAAGTCTAGCGTGTCTACCAATTCCACCACGCCCGCGATAGGACGGCAAATATACGTAAGATTTAGAATTTACAAACAATCTTCCCGCTAAAAATTACATCTTTTTGTACCTTCGTTATCGCAATCGCAAAAGCCCTTCACAGAGGCCTATTTCTTCAGAAAAACAACATATGAAAAGTGCAAAACCCTACATAGAAGAACACAAAGAACGATTTATCGACGAACTGATCGAACTGCTTAAAATTCCAAGCATCAGTGCCGATTCAGCCTATAAGGACGACGTCATCAAAACGGCCGATGCGATCAAGGCAAGTCTCGAAAATGCAGGCTGCGACCACGTGGAGATCTGCCAGACACCGGGCTACCCTATCGTATACGGAGAAAAGATGATCGACCCCAAGCTGCCCACCGTGCTGGTATACGGGCATTACGACGTACAACCCCCGGATCCCATGGACCTTTGGGACAGTCCTCCCTTCGAACCGGTGATCAAAAAAACCGAACTGCATCCAGATGGTGCCATCTTTGCACGAGGAAGTTGCGACGATAAAGGACAATTGTACATGCACGTAAAGGCGTTGGAATACATGACCTCCACCAACCAACTCCCTTGCAACGTCAAGTTCATGATCGAAGGTGAGGAAGAAGTAGGGAGCGAAAGCCTGGGGTGGTTCGTGGAACGCAACCAGGAAAAATTATCCAACGATGTGATCCTCATTAGTGATACCGGTATGATCGCCAACGACATCCCGTCCATCACCACCGGTCTGCGCGGACTAAGCTATGTGGAGGTGGAAGTTACCGGTCCCAATCGCGACCTGCACAGCGGTTTGTATGGAGGCGCGGTGGCCAATCCCATCAATGTGCTCACCAAGATGATCGCATCGCTGCATGACGAGAACAACCATATTACCATACCCGGTTTCTACGACCAGGTGGAAGAACTCACGACAGCAGAACGAGCCAAAATGGCCGAAGCGCCTTTCAGTAAAGAGGCCTATACTCGTGCCCTGGAGATCGAAGACGTATACGGCGAAGCCGGCTATACCACCAACGAGCGCAATTCCATTCGGCCCACCCTGGATGTAAACGGTATCTGGGGAGGTTATACCGGCGAAGGAGCCAAGACCGTGATCGCAAGTCAGGCGTTTGCCAAGATCAGCATGCGACTGGTTCCCGACCAAAATTGGGAGACCATTACCCAGCTGTTCCAGGACCATTTTGAGAGCATCGCCCCCAAAGGCGTGACTGTAAAGGTGCATCCGCACCATGGCGGACAAGCCTATGTCACCCCTATCGACAGCATCGGGTATCGCGCCGCCGAAAAGGCCTACGAAGCCACCTTCGGTAAGACGCCCATCCCCCAGCGCAGCGGTGGAAGTATCCCGATCGTGGCCCTGTTCGAAAAGGAACTGAAGAGCAAGACCATCCTCATGGGCTTTGGTCTCGATAGCGATGCCATCCACTCGCCCAACGAGCACTTTGGTATATGGAATTACCTCAAAGGGATCGAAACCATTCCTCAGTTCTTCCACCACTTTACCCTAATGCATTCTTAGAAAGTAATTAGACATTTTTTGTTGTATTTGGGTGTTCCCCTCCTTCGCTTAAAGCTCCGGAGGGCCGGGCTTTCCGTTCTATCCCTGTAGTAGTCATGTAGTGAGCTTCGCTCTACTACCATGGCACTACAGGGGATGCCACTGCAATCCCTAACACGCGGCATTCAGAAAAAAAAGTTTGCTCTACACTTGTAGAATTAAAATTTTTATTCTACGTTTGTAGAGTAAAATCTTTTTCTCATGCAATTATCCAACTCGGAAGAACAACTCATGCAGATCCTATGGAAGCAGAAACGCGCCTTCATGAAGGACCTCATCGAAGCCTACGACGATCCCAAACCGGCCACCACCACGGTCGCCACACTGCTCAAACGTATGCAAGACAAGAAATTTGTCGATTATGTGCAGTTGGGACGTTCCCGGGAGTACTTCCCTCTGGTAAAGAAAAAGGACTATTTTTCCAGGCACGTTAATGGCCTGATCAAAAATTTCTTTAACGACAGCGCCACGCAATTTGCTTCCTTCTTCACCCAGGAGACCAACCTGAGCAAGGACGAATTGGAAGAACTAAAAAGCCTCATCGATAAACAAATCAAAAAGAAGTAACCATGGAAGTATATTTGATCAAATGGGCCGCTTGTCTGGGGATCTTCTATCTCTTTTACAGGCTATTTCTGGAGCACACCAGTGCTCATATAATAAAGCGCATCTACTTACTGTCGGCACTGGCTGCGTCGTTTATCATTCCATTGATCACCTTCACTCAATACGTGGTAGTGACCGAAACCGTATTGCCTACAACGATCACCCAACTTTCACAGGACAGCCTTCTCATACAGGACCCGTCCGAGGAAGCCCTCGTTAATCTCTCGACCGTTTTGTGGAGCATCTACGGCTTGGGCGTGGCTGTTTTTGGTTTGCGATTCCTCCGCAATCTGTACGGGATCCTCAGGAAGATCCGATCAAATCCTATCGTGCAGGATCGAAACATCTTCCACGTTCTGTTGGCAGCATCCACCACGCCACATACGTTCTTTAGTTACATCTTTCTCAATAAATGGAAGTTCGAAGCCCGGGAAATTCCTCAAGAGGTGTTGCTTCACGAACGTACACATGCGGTACAACGCCATTCGATCGACGTATTGCTTATCGAACTCATACAGGTATTTTGCTGGTTCAATCCTCTGGTATACGCCATGAAGCACAGCATCAAACTCAACCACGAGTTCCTGGCCGATCGTGCCGTGCTGGACGCTGGCATCCCCACCTCCGGCTATCAAAAGACATTGCTGGCATTCTCATCAAATGCCGGTGCGCCTATGTTGGCAAATTCAATCAATTATTCATCAAATCGTCTGAGCATGCTCTTCTCGAAGATCGCATTCGGACAAGTCAAAAAACGTTTTACAGTTATGAAGAAACAAACATCCCAGAGAGGTATCTGGCTTCGTACACTCATACTGCTTCCGCTGGTGGCAATACTGGTGTACAGTTTTAGTGACACCCGCGTTATTGAAACCAAAGCCGAAATTAATTCCGAAGAAACCCAAAAAGCCTCCGAAAAAGAAGTGGCCACCTACAATGGGCTGGCCAAAAAGTACAATGAGCAGTTTGCGATGGACCCGACCACCCGCGTGGTAAAAATGAGCGATCTGAATACCCTGGAAGGCATCTATAAAAAGATGACGCCTACCCAAAAGGCAGCAGCGCAGCCCTTCCCCGAGTGTATTCCACCTCCGCCTCCTGCCGAATTGAAGGAACAGCAAAAGAGGAAGGCTACGCTCAAAGAGATCAAGGAGTACAACAAACTCGCGAAGAAGTACAACGAAATGGATCCCAAGAATATGTGGATCGATGGCAAGGAAATTACCCGCATGCATTACCTGTACGACCTCATGACCTTGGACCAACGAAAGAAGGCGGAGCCCTTCCCGTCCTTTCCACCGCCACCACCACTACCCGATCCACCCAATCTCGCCGAGGTGGCTGATTTACCCCCTCCGCCACCCGGCGTAGCCGAAGTAAATGAATTTGAGGTGGCCGAGCTTCCACCACCACCACCTCCTCCGGGACCTCCATCAACGGATGGTGCCAACGAGTTTAAATTGGCCGATCCACCTCCGCCACCGCCCATGCCTCCGCATGCGTTTGATGAGAACTCCAATTTCTTTTTTGAAGGAAAGTCCATCTCCTATAAAAAAGCGTTGAAGCTAATTGACGAAGAAGGCTACCAGGTGCAGGTATTTAACGCCGATACGGATACCCCTACTGTGAAGATCTCTTCGGAACCCTTTGTTGTGAAAAAGGGAGATATCAGTTCGATCCCTCCGCCACCACCACCGCCTAAAGATCCTAAAGAGCACATCCGGGAGATGATCGAGAAAGGTGCTACCTTTTATTACGAAGGTGAAAAAGTAACAGCCAACTATATTCAGGACGTGGTGTTGTTCAATAAAAACCTGAATATCCAGACCAGAACACGAGGATCCAATCCTCCGGTGGTGTACATTTCTAAGAATTTTGTTGCCACCCCACCGGATGAGTCTGATTCCAACAAAAAACAAAACTAATCCGTATGTCAAAATAGGATGGAACCTAAGGTACGTGTTCGTGCGCCATATCAATGAGATGGATACCTTATTCACTAACCCTCAAGTATTTTGAGGGTTTTTTTGTAACAAATTCCGAAAAGCCACGTTCTAATAGTCTCATTCGTCAATCAAATGGTCCGTTATTGAGGCCAAAAATCAACTAGTTATGTTACAACGATTCTTTATTTTCTGTTCCGGTGCCGACGTCGATATTCTGGAAGAATGTTCGGCAGGCGAAAAGACCAAATATGCCGGTATTGGAGCCACGGTGTTTTTTACAGCCGTCATGGCCGCCATCGCCGGATCGTATGCCCTTTACACCGTTTTCGACAATCTGTTCACTGCCATTTTCTTCGGAATGATCTGGGGCATGCTAATTTTCAACCTGGACCGCTTTATCGTATCCACCATTAAGAAACGGGATAGCTTCTTCGACGAATTGATACAGGCGTCACCCCGTATTTTGCTGGCCATCATTATTGCTATCGTGATCTCCAAACCTCTGGAGTTGAAGATCTTTGAGAAGGAGATCAACCAGGTGTTGCTGGAAGAGAAGAACGCCATGACCCTTGAGAACAAGGATCAATTGGCACTGCAATACACCCCCACCATCGAGGCGCTCAATGCCGATATTGAAAACCTGAAGACCGAGATATCCGATAAGGAAACCGAGGTAAACGCCTTGTACGACACCTACATTTCCGAAGCGGAAGGAACCGCAGGAACCGAGATCCTGGGAAAAGGTCCTGTCTACAAGGAAAAGCGGGATAAGCATGATTCGGAACTCGCAGCATTGCAGGATCTGCGCACCAATAACAACGCGAAGATCGCCGCCAACGAAGAGCAGATCGCACTGCTTACCGAAGAGTACAACAATAAGGTGGCCACCACTCAACCTGTGATCGACGGATTCGACGGCCTCATGGCCCGCGTTAACGCCCTTCAAAAGTTACCCTGGTTGCCTTCATTCTTTATTTTCTTGTTGTTCCTTGCCATCGAGACGGCACCCATCATTGCCAAATTACTTTCGCCCAAAGGTGCCTACGACCTGAAACTAGAAGAGCAGGAAGGCGCCGTTACCACCTGGGTGGCCCAACAAAAAACACAGCGCTCGGTACTGGTTACCACGGATCGCGATATCAACAATCGCGTTTATGCCGACATAGCCGAAGAGCAGGAACTCTACGACTACAAACGCAAAAAAGCAAGAGAGCTCATGCAATTACAGGCCGACGCCTTCTACAAGAAACAGAAATCGGTCCTATAGTGCTTGACCACCTATGGGAAGAACGCCCGAAATCTATAAAAGGTTTTGGGCGTTTTGTATTTGTGAATCAGCTCTTTTTCCTAATATTGTGTGTCTAAATACTTCCTGTTATGGACCTGTCCTTTTCTTTGGAAAAAGCCCGGAAGATCGCCTTCGATTTCTTCGGAATCAATGCGGAAGTAAAACGACTTCCCGGGTACGACGATGCCAATTTCGCTCTCACCACCTATACAGGCACAAAATTCATTCTCAAGATCGCTAAAGACGCCGATGGATTGCACATGCATCAGTTTCAGCAGGCGATGCTGGACCATTTGCAAGCCGCGAATCTCCCGATCGATCTCCCCGAATATGTGAATAACATCCACGGTGAAACAGAGTGCCTGCTTACTTCCGAAGAAAATAATAGCAAACACCTGGTGCGACTCCTACGCTGGGTAGATGGTCGAATTTGGGCCCATGTCAATCCAAAAACCTCCGCGTTGCGAGAGGGATTGGGAAAAAAGGCCGGTGCCATCGCATCTGCCTTGAAAAACTTTGATCACCCGCAGGCCCACTGGACATCAGATTGGGATCTGGCCAACGCGGCCTGGACGGAAGAGCATCTCGGTTTGTTTGGTGATAAGGACGCAGCGACCATTGCACACTTCCAAAAAGAATATCGTACGCAATTGCCTGTGTACGACAAATTGCCGAAGAGCGTCATTCACAACGACATCAACGATTTCAACATTCTCGTGGATCATAACTTGATCGATCCCGAAGTTACCGGCATCATCGATTTTGGCGATGCCATGCATACCCAAACCATTAACGATTTGGCCATACTGTTGGCCTACGCCATCATGGACGTTCCCGATCCCCTTGCAGCCGCCTGCGATGTGATTCGAGGGTATCACCATGCTTGTCCATTGCAAGCGTCCGAGATTAGATGCCTGTATGCACTGGTAGGCATGCGCCTGGTAACCACCGTCACCAAGGCTGCCATCCGAAGAGCATCGGGAGAGACCGATCCTTACTATTTTGTGAGCGAACAGCCGGCTTGGGACGTACTCAGGAAATGGCAGGAGGTACATCCCGAACTGGCACGTTATAGCTTTCGAGAGGCCTGTGGTTGGCAGGCACACCCAAAACACGAACAATTCTCACAATGGGCAGCTCAAAAAACGATAGCGCTATCGGATCTCTTCCCCAGCGAACCCAAGGAGAGCATTCATCGATTGGATCTTTCTCCTTCCAGCACCTGGTTGGGAACGACCCAACAAAATAACGATCTTGCTCGCTTTGAGTATGAGATCGATCGCTTGAGAGCTACGCATCCCAATTGCCTTGTTGCCGGGGGATATTTGGAACCACGACCGCTATATACGGCTGCTTCCTATGACAAGGAAGGCAACAGCGGCCCCGAGAGTCGAACTGTCCATTTGGGTGTCGATTTCTGGCTGCCGTCCGGAACCCCGGTACACGCCCTCTTCGACGCCGAAGTGGTTACCGCGACTAACGATGCAGGCTATAAGGAATACGGTGGGTTAGTGATCCTCCGGCATCGTGAAAACGATCTCGAATTTTTCACGCTGCATGGCCACCTGTCTGTAGCGAGCCTGGACCACATATCGGTGGGAGATCGACTCAAGAAAGGGGATCGCATCGGCTATCTGGGAACGCCAGAAGAGAATGGCCATTGGGCACCTCACCTGCATTTTCAGGTCATGCTGTCCATGTTGGGCTACGAAGTGGATTTCCCTGGGGTTGCCTATCCGGATGAAGCAGGAATCTGGCGGGGTATCTGTCCCGATCCTAATCTGCTATTCAAGCAGGAGCACCTCAATCCTGTTGCTCTCACAAGCAACAACGATATTTTGGCCTTCCGGGAGGATCATTTGGGTCGAGGCCTCAGCATCTCATACCAGACACCCTTACACATTGTACGCGGCGATGGGGCATTTCTCATCGACCCGTGGGGCCGTAGTTACCTGGATACCGTCAATAATGTAAATCACGTCGGGCATCAGCATCACGATGTGGTAATGGCAGGGCAGCGGCAAATGGGTGTGCTCAACACCAATACCCGTTACCTCCACGAAGAGATCGTACACTATGCCGAAGCGCTGCTAGCGAAACTTCCCGAAGAACTCTCGGTACTGCATTTCGTGAATTCGGGCAGCGAGGCGAACGAACTAGCCATTCGCATGGCAAAGACCGTTACCGGCGGCAACGACATGATGGCCATTGAAATAGGCTACCACGGAAATACCAACGCGGTCATGGAAGTGAGCAGCTACAAATTTGACGGTAAAGGAGGGCAAGGCAAGCCCGGCAATACACATATCCTGCCCTTGCCCGATCCGTTTCGCGGCATCCACCCGGGAGCCGATTCGGGACCGGACTACGCCATCTACGCCAAGGATATAGTGGAGAACCTAAAGTCGCAAGGAAAGGACCTCGCCGGATTTATTGGCGAATCCATCATTAGCTGTGGCGGACAGATCATGCCTCCGAAAGACTATTTCAAAGAAGTGTATCGCCATGTAAGAGCTGCAGGAGGCGTTTGCATTGCCGATGAAGTGCAGACCGGATTTGGCCGGGTGGGTAGCCACTACTGGGCCTTCGAACTGCACGACGTGGTCCCGGACATAGTGACCATGGGTAAGCCGGCAGGCAATGCGCATCCGCTGGCGATCGTTGCTTGCACCCGTGAGATTGCCGAAACCTTCAACACCGGTATGGAGTTCTTCAATACCTTCGGTGGGAATCCGGTGAGTTGTGCTATCGGCCGCACGGTCATGGAGGTGGTTGACCGGGAAGGACTTCAGCGCAACGCCCAAGAGGTGGGTGGTTTTCTCAAATCGGAATTCATCCGGCTGCAAAAGGAATTTCGCATCATAGGCGATGTAAGGGGTACAGGCCTGTTTCTCGGTTTCGAACTGGTGGATTCAGAAAAAAAACCACTGGCCGCCCATGCCGCTTATCTGGCAAATCGCATGAGGGACTTAGGGATTCTCATGAGCACCGACGGACCCGACTATAACGTCCTCAAAATAAAGCCGCCGATGGTTTTTACTGCTGAAAACGCAAAAGAACTTATCTTTAGGCTAAATCAAGTGTTTGCTGAAGATTTTATGCAATCCTACTAATCGAATTTCTATGAAAAATATACTTTCCATCCTGTTTCTATTATGTTCAACCTTGGTCCTGGCGCAATCCGAAGCCGACGACAAAGCGGCCATCAAAAAAGTAATGGCGGCTCAACAGGAAGCCTGGTCCAATAACGACCTGGAAGGCTTCATGCAAGGCTATTGGAAGAGCGATTCCTTAAAATTTTACGGTAGCCGAGGGCTTACCCTGGGATGGCAACAAACCCTGGACAATTACAAAAAAGGCTATCCTACTAAGGACGAAAGTGGCACTCTGAGCTTTACGCTTGATGATATTTCCAAAGTAGCCACCGACACCTATTGGGTGATGGGACAATACCACTTGAAACGAAAGGTAGGAGACGCCAATGGAGTGTTCTTTATCATCTTCAAAAAGATTGATGGAGAGTGGAAGATCGTGGCCGATATGAGTTGTTAGTTATGAAAACCGTAAAGCCCATCGTACGAACAGCCTCCCTTGATGATCTACCTGTATTGCTGGAGTTTGAACAAGGACTCATTGACGCGGAACGGCCCATGGATCCACATATTCAATCCGGCAACATCAGTTATTACTCCATAGAAGGATTTATCAGAAGTAATAATTCCGAAGTAATTGTAGCCACCCTTAACGATGAGATCGTGGCCTCAGGGTATGCGAGAATACTGGACGACAAGCAT
>JBCCHR010000055.1:0-11808 GCA_039028655.1 Bacteroidota bacterium | reverse complement strand
GGTCGAGGCAAGTGTTGAGAGCGCGGGTCACCCTGTTCTTCCTGATCACCTATGCCATGATCAATATTGTGGTGATCATCGAACAGCGCCTGGGTCTCATTAGCTACCGCCCTATCTTCAAGATACAGCGTTGGGTGCCGTGGATGGGACTCATATCCTCTGTGCTGGCCATGTTCATTATCAACCCGACCGTGAGTTTGTTCTCCATCATGATCGTTTTTGTAGTGTATTGGTACTTATCACGCCAAAACTTGGAAACTCCCTTCGAGGACATGCGCTCAGGGCTTTTTGTTTCTTTTGCTGAATGGGCTGCCAAGCACACCTGGGGTATGAAGAAAATGCAACAACGGGCGTGGAAACCAAATCTCATGGTTCCCGTACGCGATGTGAACGGCATCAAAGGGATCTTCCATTTCCTAATGGACATCACCAAACCCAAAGGCTCTGTGAAACTACTGGGTATAGAGCCGTTTTCAGAGCACAGCAGCTTCACGAAACGCCTTATTGGGCTATCGGAGTCGTTTCAGTCCAAAGGCGTTTTCTCGTCATGGACCGTCATCCACACCGACGAATTTGCCAAAGGCATTAACTACAGCAGCCAAGCACTGCAAGGAGCCTTCTTCAGACCCAACATCATCTTTCTCAACCTGCAGGAACACGACCGTCGCGAAGAAGAATTACGACCCATCATCAAAGAGTCCATTCGTCTCGAAATAGGCATCCTACTCTACAATGCCCACCCCACTGCCCAATTAGGACAACGCAACACCATTAATGTGTGGGTGAGCGATCGCAAACCGGATTGGAACCTGGGATGGGATATCGGCAGCCTCGACCTTTCCATTCTCATTGCCTACAAGCTAAAAAAGAACTGGGGTGCCACCATTCGGTTAATTACCGCCATTGACGACCCGAATGAAGTGGGCAATGCCCAAAAGTTCATGAACGACCTGATCGGACTTGCACGCCTGCCACAAACCCTGATCGAGGTGCACCAGGGCAGTTTCCAGGATGCCTTGGCCGCAGCACCTCCAGCTGATCTGAGTATTTTCGGGATCGAAGAGAACGTCCATTTTGATTTTGTTGAACAAATGGTGCACCGCACCAATAGTTCCTGTCTCTTCGTGAAAGATTCTGGTCACGAAAGTATCCTGGCCTAGCCGGTATTGTTATTGCGATAGCGCTACATGACCAACAAGCCCAGGTACAACTGTACAGCCTTGAGAAAAGGTAACAGGAAACCCAAGGAGAGCCGTATGGAAACTTGAAATAATAGCACGAGTTCCATGCCCTCGATCGATGCAAGGGAAGTAAACAGATACATAGCCTAGATTTCTATTGAATTTGAAGTGCGTTCTTACGACCGCAGTTCTTCCATGTCAGTAAGAATTTCCTTTAACTTTCGCAATACCGGCCCGTACACCGACCAAACGTCGAATCGGTACAAAGGACCTGAGAATAGTGCCGCCAGCCCCACGATGAGCAAACCGATGATAAAGACTAGCTTAGGCACACCAAGAATGAACGTCATATCGGGATTGCTTTCCAATAGCTCGCGGGTAATATCGGCCCCACCATATTCCCAAAATCCAAGCAGGAAGGCAAAAAAGATGAGGGGATATACCACTCTATAGATCCGCCTGAATTTCCTGATATACGATTGCAACCAGTTATTGAAGCTATTGATATACTCATAACTGCTACCCCCTTTGTCAATACGCTGCAATCCCTTAGAATTCTGCACCGCAGCCCATACCAAAGAATTGAGCACCAAAAACAACAAAGTGCCTCCCATATAAGATCCAACCATCAACGCTATGGTCAAAACGACAAGCGATCCTATAGCGATCGCATACAAATTGATCTTTCCCATGCGTATGATCTTGTCGATAATATGATCGGATTTCTGATTGTAAAGATCGTTTACTTTGGGAGCCACCATGGCATCTTGCTTCAAAAATCCTTCCTTCCAAATTCGTTCAATTGATTTTTCCATCTAATAATTTCTTTAATCGTTCCTTAATTCGTTTAATGCGAACTCCAACGTTGTTGGCGTTGGTCCCAATAATATGAGCGATCTCCTGGTAAGACTTCTCTTCCAAATACAGCAGAATGACTCCCCGGTCGATTTCCGACAATTGCCGAATCGCATCGTACAACACGTTGAGCGATTCACTTTCGAAGGCCGTGCTGTCCTCCATGGCTTCATCCGGAAGCCTATCGGAAGAAAACTGCCGCCCATTGGACTTTCGCTTTTTCAACAATGTGAGGCAAACATTTAGGCTTAATCGATAGATCCAGGTCGACCATTCAGAGTCGCCACGAAAGTTCTCCCGGCTTTTCCAAATTTGTAGGCACACTTCCTGATAATAATCTTCAAAGTCTTCCTGCGAATTGGTATAGGCCCGACAGATCTTAATGATGATTCCCGAAAATGGAACGATCGATGTGGTATAAAAGTCACTGCTCACGCTGCTGATTTCTTGTTTAGTGGCTCAAAAAACAATTTATTACACCCTGCGTACTATTTTTTGCGAAAGTGAAGACATAGGGAGGAAAGACACACTTCTTTCTCACCGGTAACATGGTGGAATGGATGTTTTCTTCGGAAGCAATTGTGGCAGCATCTCAGAGTGCCGGCCGAGCTTTTAAATGTGTTTTGGTCAAACGCCAAAGGCCACCCAACCCCAATTAACGGGTCTTGACCGGAATTCGAATTTGAGATGGATATTTCCGTGAATGATGCACATTGTTTTGCGCAACTACCCCTTCCGACTCGTCATAGTTATTCCCTCCGGTATTCAGGTTTCTGGCAAAACGCGGAAAGTTGCTGCTGCTCACCTCGATCCTGATACGATGACCTTTTTCAAAGTAATTGCTGGTGGCCATAGGTGTAAGGTCTACCTTGTACACTTCGCCCTTTTCCATAAATACTTCTTTATCGTAGCCCTCTCGATAGCGCACGCGCTGGATGGTCTCATCCAGGTTATAAGCCCTCCCGTCGGGGTACACGTCGATGAGTTTGATGGTAAAGTCGGTGTCCTTTACGTCCGAAGAGACATACAAGGTCGATTCGATAAAACCGGTTACCTCCATGCCTTCCTCCAGCACCTCCGAAGTATAGACCAGGATATCATCACGCTGCTCCATTTCCTGTTGGTCAAACGAGCCTCCTTTCACCGCATTGCCGGTGCAACAAACGTTGCCACCATAGGAAGGCACCGGCTTCATTGGGTCGTACGTAAACGAATCGGGCTGGTCTTTTCCTGCGCGCTTCGTAGAGAGTGTTCCATCGCCGGAAGACGAATTCGCACTACCCTGGCTGTTCAGGTAATAGGTCACCATCTCCGTATCGGCAGGTGGCCATTCGCTGGCCGACTGCCATTGGTTACTACCCATGGTAAAATACTGTACTCGAGGTGTTTCTGTTTTGAAATTATTCTTTTCTCCCTTTAACCAAAGGTCGAACCACGACATGATCTGCTCGTTGTAGTTGAGTCGGGCATCGCCTACACTGCGTTCTCCAACGATGGTATTCTCCGTGGCTCTTGTGAACCTGCAGTGCAAAGTGGGGGCTATCACCAGGTATTGATTGTCCTTGATCTCCTCATCCTTGCCATTCGCTCTCACATGGTTGAATAGGGCGAGATTGGGGCTGGTCGAGACATCGTACCAAGACACGAACCAGAAACTTGGTACGCCAAAGTCCATATCGTCGTGGTACAGCCCACCCTCGTACCAGGCTGGGTCGTTAGGCTTTCTACGTACCATTTTATCGAAGATCTCCCGCTTCCCATTGATATTTTGCACAATATCCTGGATAGGTAGATGTTTCAGTGCTTCTGCCATATCCACTTTGGGATTCTCCGGGGCCAGATCATAGAATCGGGATATCCGGATCAGATCTTCCTGGGTGGCACCGGCAGGAATTCGAGGTTTGAATTTGTCGTGTTCCACACTGTACAACCAGGAAAAGAACAGCATTTGCTCTACACCGCCTCGATACCAGTTTCCCTGTTCCACATAGTCACCAATGCGTCCTACCCCTGCCCCATATCCCTGGGGCACCATAGCGGCATGCGAAGGATGATCAAGGGCGGCCACGGCCATCTGCCACTCGGCGGTGGAAGAACAGCCATAGGTACCGATCTTCCCATTGGACCAGGGCTGGTCTTTCATCCAGCTAAAAGCATCATAACCATCGGTGAGCGGAACTCCTAGGATGTCCCACTCCCCTTCCGAATAGTATCTCCCTCTTTCGTTCTGAACCACATAGGCATAGCCCTGTTCTACCATTCGATAGGCAAACTCGGCAGTACGGGTGCGTTGTTCTCCATCTCCCCAGGTATTAAAATTGTACGGCGTACGTGAAAAGATGATAGGCACCGGTTGATCGGTCCTGGGTCTGTAGATATCCGTAGAAAGGCGTACACCATCGCGCATTGGCATCATTACCTTCTGCTCGACGATGGCGATCTCATTGAGTCTGTCAAAAATGGACTGCTTGGCCTCTTGTGCCAGTGTAATTCCGAAGAAAAAAAGAAAACATACAACAATTGGGAAGCGAAATTTCATAGGGTTGGTTCTTAAAATTGAGAATATAAAAATAACGAAAAATGAAGTACCACGATTTCCAACGTTGTTTTACGTTGAATACCTGATCTTCCGAATGGTTTGGTTACAGTATATGCTCTGGATCGATGTACTTGGCAGCCGCCTTAGCACCTATTTCGTACAATACATCCTTGTTCTTGGCATCCGACATTTCCCGAAGCGACTCCAACTCGGCCTGAGAAAAGTTCATATCCAGTTCGTTGAGCTCATTTTCCTGTAACAGTACGTTGTACCGGATATAGCTCAACGCGGGTTCCGGCGTGAGGAGGTCGTCCTTCAGGTCGCCAATCTCACTATCGATCACCCTCGGGCGTGGCGATCGGGACAAATATTGCAAGATGGTCTGGTTGAGGTAATTGGCATCCTCCATAAAGATCTCCGGGATCATGGCCGCCCAACCCAAAAGGTTCTTTTTGGCGATCTTATCCGGATTGTAACGTTTGGTATAGGTACCCGTACCCAAAGAAAGGATGGAGAGTTTATCGGCTCCGGTTTCCCATCCATAATTAAACCCTTTGAGCGTGGCTACCAGGAACAATTGGAAAGCCGGATTATTGGCAAGGCTTACACCGCCATCGATAAATGCACCGGTCTCTCCAAAACCAACATCGATCTTTTGGGGAACGAAATAGCTGGGCGCCGCGGCACTCGCTCTTACCACCTTCCGAAGCAGCATTCCTTTGTTATGGTTGAAGTATTTCCCCTTCGGATTGTTGATAATGGGCCAGGTACTCAGAGTATCAGCCCGTTTGGTCACGATACAAAGATTGGTTTTGATCTTGTCGCTGCCCATGGTAATGTCTCCAAACACATCGGCGAGCGCATCTTCCAGCGGTTGAAAGTCGAACTTGGCACGAGAGCGCTTGAAGAAATTAAAAAGCAGGCTGTATTTTTTCCCGAAGATCTTGTCGCCTATGCCCAGGTAAAGATCCTTCATCTCTCCTGCAGTCATGCCAATGGACAGCCCGGCGGCAATTATGGCTCCCGTACTGGTACCTCCTATGAGATCGAAATAATCGCAAAGGAGCAGGTTTGGGTTTTTTTCGCGTTCACGAAGAATTGATTCAATTCGCTCCAGAAATCCCAGGGTAAGTGCCCCTCGGATACCTCCGCCATCCAGCGCAAGGATTCGTTTTGGTTGTTGGTTTTCCATACTATACTATTGATTGTCTTTAATTTAAAACGGGGAGATTGACTAGTCCTACTAAGTTACTTCATTAATTTGAAACAAGGATATCCAAGGAGTTGATTATTTTTTCTTCGGAATCATTTCGGGCCGAACTGCTACCTGCAGGCGAAGGATTACATGCGGTCTGGTGCCAGGAATGAGTTGCCCCTTTTAAATGAACAAAGATTTAGTATCTTAGTTTTCCCTAAGCTAGTATAACAAAAGTGCGCGTCTCCCCCCTTTGTGCGCAATGATGTAAAACAACCAATAATCACTTATGGCCATCATTTCAGGTTTTGACAATGATATCTTTATCAGCTACGCGCATAAGGATAATTCGGCCGTATCCCAGGAGTGGGTCAAGCAGTTCTACATCTACCTTAAGGATATGCTTATTCGAAGTACCGGGAAATCGGATATTGGGATTTGGTGGGACGATAAAAAAATGGATGGCAACACCTATTTTGAGCAGTCCATCGAAAAAGGCCTGGAAAAAACAGCCATCATGATATCCCTCCATTCACCCAGCTATGTGGCTTCGGAATGGTGCCTTCGGGAATTGAATCACTTCTCAGAGCATATCAATAACGACGGAATAGGTGCGATGGTAGGTGACGATGCTCGCATCGTTCATGTTTTGCTTTATAATATGGATCGGGAGGATTGGCCTGCTGCCTTTGCGGGCAGGTCCGGCATCCCCTTGTTCGGGGCAGACGATGAAGACGATTTGGGCGATCCGTTGGCCATAAATTCTGATGGTTTTCACGAACAAATGAAAAAATTACGTAATGCCCTGCTTCGGCTCATCAAGGGCTTCGGGAAATTGGAGACCTCCGGAGCTACTGCCTCAAACAATTCCGAAGAAAAAGAAACAGGCAAAGAGACTATTTTCTTTGGCGATATTCCGGATTCTATGGGCGACCGTCCACGACGGATCATTACGGAGCTCAAAGAAAAGGGATTCCATGTGATCTCCGATATCCCGCTCGGCGATGCGCCCACCCACGAAAGTGAGGTAAAGGAAGCCATTTCCCAATCGGCGCTCACTATTCATTTCCTGGATAAATATCCGGGCAAGTCTATCCCGGATGAGCCGGGGAACTGGTACCGGAAGAAAGAGGTGTCCCTCGCACTGGGTTCGGATGCGAGCCAGTTGATCTGGATGACGTCGGACTTTGAGTTTGATGACGTCGAAGAAGAGGCCTATCGGGATTTCCTGATCGAGTTGGAACAGGGAAAGTTGGTAGACAAGAAATACGACTTTGTACGAAGCGTAAAAGGCAATGTGATCAAGGAGGTAGTGGGTCTGGCCGATCGATTGCACGAAGCAGCGCCGGTTCAGAAATTGAGCAACGGAAGTATCAACGTGCTTATCGACAACCACGCTAACGACCTGGCATTCGCCTTCGAGCTCAATAACCTCTTCACCGAACACAAGATCACCACCTTCCTCACCCCCATGGAAGACGATCCCAAGAATAACAACGAAAAGCTGCGGAATTACATCAGTAAGTCCCGAAAGTTCATTTTTATCTATGGGGAAGTGAAAATGGATTGGCTGAACGCACGTCTTACGACGGCATTGAAGATACTGCTGGACTACGGACTCTCGGCCCGGGATATGATCGTGTACATGACTCCGCCCGAAAAAGGCGCCAATACCATTAAGCTACGCACTCAAGGTATACCCATCCAGGTGATCGATAGCAGCAAGGATCCCGAGGAACAAAAGGCCAAGATGTTGGAACTCCTCACCAAAGTAACTTCGAACGATGCATGATGTGAAAAATCCATATGTAGGCCTGAGGCCCTTCGATATCGAGGAGAGTTATTTGTTCTTCGGAAGGGACGAACAGACACTGGAATTGCTACAGCGCCTGCACCAGCACTCGTTTGTTGCGGTGGTTGGAAGTTCGGGGAGCGGAAAATCTTCCTTGCTGAGAGCGGGGCTCATTCCGGCACTCAATGGTGGATTCCTGGTAAACAACAACGACGTTTGGAAGGTGGCCATCACCAAACCCGGGCAGCATCCCTTATTTAATATGGCCCGAGCCATCCTGGAGCAGATCAAGGACCCGGTCTCAGAAAATGAAGTGCAGATCCTGCAAAAGGCGATCGAGGCACATGGTGCCATTGCCATTATCGAATTCATCAAAGCGTACCGGGGGAACGAACATTTCAATTTTTTCCTGCTCATTGACCAATTTGAGGAAGTGTTCCGGTTTTCTATGACACATGGCGATAGCAGTCGACGTGTTGCCGCCATTGATTTCGTGGATGTTTTTCTTGAATTGGCCAACCAAAAAGTGATACCCTTTTATGTTGTGCTTACCATGCGTTCCGATTTTATTGGCGACTGCTCCCAATTTTATGGCCTACCGGAAGCTATGAACAGAAGTCAGTACCTGGTGCCGCGTCTTACGCGAGAACAATTGCGCAAAGTGATCGAAGGTCCGGCCATGTTATACGGTGGTAAATTCGATTCGGCCCTTACCTCCTTATTGCTCAACCGACTTGGCAACTTCCAGACGGGAAAACAAGCACGGGTTCGAGAGGCAACAGGTATCATGCAAGACGAACTACCTGTTTTGCAGCATGCGCTAATGCGAATTTGGAACTACGAAACTACCGAAGACAAGAACCAATTGTTGGATTTGAAGGACTATGAAATGATTGGTGGCTTGGAACGGGCACTGTCTGATCATGCCGATGAGGCTTTTTTGGAACTCACGGAGGATGATCAAATCATCGCTAGTGAATTGTTCAAGGGCCTCACGACGATTGACGAGAACGGTCGAAAGGTCCGACGCCCGGCCTTACTGAGCGAGCTAACGGGACTTACCGAAACCTCCGCTAATCATCTCCAGAATATCATCGAACACTTTGTGAGGAACAATCGCTCCTTTCTTGTCGTTAACAATTTGGGCGATTCCGGCGATAAATTGATTGATATTTCTCATGAAAGTTTGATTAGGCAATGGGGAAAACTAGATCAATGGGTCGATGAGGAATCGGAGAAAGCGAAAATATACGACCGACTTTTAAATGCGGCGCACGAGCACGCCAGTGGCTCCAAGGGGCTTTTGGATGTTCTGGAACTACGCAAATTTAAGGATTGGATGGACTATGACGAACCAAACGCAGTCTGGGCAAGGCGTTATGGAGATGAACGAGAATACGAACTGGCCATTAGATATATACACATGAGTCGCTCTGCGCAGCTTAGAAAGCGTAGTAGACGGCAATTCCTGATAGGCACAGGAGTGGTGCTGTTATTGGCGGCGGTAACTACTTTTATCACACGAAACATACATGAACGCAACAAGGACAACGCTTTTAGGCTTCATGAGAACGCTCAAATACAGAAGACCAAGGATCCTACCAAGGCACTTCTTTTGGAAATGGCGGCCTATAACATTCAGGACAATCAAAAATACAAAGACTCTGCTGAGGCTATTTACAAGGGAGAGGGATCCTTTTACAGGATCAAGGATCGTAAAGCCGCCGTATCGGTGAGCAATGCCAAAGACAAATTGGTCCAGGAACTCATATCTCCTTCCTACGACCGGATCATGGCCAAATATGCCTCCGGAAAAGTGGTTCTTTGGGATTTGAACGGTGACCCATTGCTCACGATCGATTCAGCCAATATCAACGCCATGCAGTTCTCCAACGACGGTAGTTTGTGTGCGGTAGGTAAATCCAATGGCGAGATCCATGTGTGGACCACCGGGGACGCCAAAACGGTATGGAAACGAACACATCCAGACGATACTACCGGCATTACCAGCATCGCATTTTCTGCTGGGAACGAACTTTTAGTAGCTGGTAACGAGCAGGGTAATGTGAGTATGTGGGACAAAAACGGGAAACCGCTTTACAATCGCGATCTTACCGATGCTACCGAGTATTCGGTTTCGATCTTAAAATTTGCTCCGAACGATTCTCGTGTTTTTGGGAGCTCCTTTTTAAATAGTGTTGTTTTTACTGAAGACAGCAGTATCGAGCTCACAACCGGGAAATACGATGAATCCGGGCTGCTCAATGCAGCGGCCTTCCACCCTACCGAGGACTACCTCGTAACCGGCGGAAAGGACCGAAACGTGCGCGTATGGGACATTGATAAAAATATTTCGAAGACCTTTCCAGGACATAAATCGGAGGTGGTCTTCGTAGAATTCCTGATCGTAAAGACAACCACCTTAGTGGTGTCGGCTGGGCTCGACAATACGATACTCTTATGGGATATGGAAGGTAATTTGCTACAGTCGTTCATGGGGCATCAGGACAGAATCACCTCCATACGATTGAACGAAGCGGGCACGTCTATCATTACAAAGTCCCTGGACCTGTACACCAAAGAGTGGCCTTTGAACACCGGCACCCTGCAAGTTGCCTATGAGAATGGACGTGGTATAGACAGTGCCGCCTACAAACGTATGTTGGAAAAGAGTCCACCCAGCTTGCCGCTGGACCAGTTCCTCTCCAGTGGTGAAGTGGAGACACTCTCTCCCGCGCTGAAGAATGAGTATGGCATCAAATAGCTCGGCAGCATAGCGGACTATAAGCGCTAGTTTTTTTTATCCCTCAATAATAGTATCTTAGTCATGGTCTATGTCGGACTACCTGCCGTGAAGGCAAAGAACAAATCTCCCCGCGAATTGATCGATCAAAACGATGTCCTATGGGATTGGTACCGGGTTACAAATATGATATTTTTATAAGCTACGTGCACGCCGACAATGAGTCGGAGGTGGGTGATGGCGACGGTTGGGTGGATCAGTTCTACAAATACCTGGACACCAAGCTCAATAAACACTCCAAGCAGATCAATATCTGGTGGGATTCTAAAAAACTGGACGGGAGCCAGGTGTTCGATACGACGATAGAAGAAGCCATTAAAGATTCTGCCATTATCCTTTGTCTCAATTCTCGTCTGTATTCTCAATCCGAATACTGTAAAAAAGAATTGGCATATTTCCATGAGAAAGCCTCGGCAGAGGAAGTCGGACTCTTGATCGGGGACCGATCTCGCATCGTGAACGTTTTACTCTCTAATATTCATTATGACGAATGGTTACCAGAGTTTGTAGGCACCAGTGGGTTCGTGTTTCACGATGAGGGTGCGTATGGCGATCCGTTGCCAGTCGAGGCCAAGGCACCTTTTAGCGATCAAATGAAGACCTTGCGAAACGCCCTGGTAAAGCTGATGGAAGACTTTAGCGGAGATCTCCAGACCACAACTCCGGTCAAAGAAGAGTTCGCGATATACTTCGGGGATACCAACGATTCCCTGGTAGATCGCCAGGACGGTATTATTTCTGAACTGGAGCATCAAGGATTCCGTGTAGAGAGAGCCGCTTCAAATGCCCCTTCTGCAGACGCCCATAGCGAAACCACTCGAGAAACTATCGAACAGGCTCAGTTGGCAGTCCATCTGCTGGGTGAATTTCCGGGAAGAAAAATTCCTAATTCGGAAGAACGATTTATTCAGCAGCAAGTATCCATAGGAATGGAATTATCGACGCCGCAGTTGATATGGATGGCAACCAATATGGATCTGAGCACCATCGAAAATGAAGACTATCGCTCCTTTCTGGAGTCGCTAGAAGACGGTTCGGGAAATTATCAGGGCGTCGAATTGGTGCGTTCCAACGAAGCAGAACTCACCCAACTCATCCTGGACCATATTGATCGTTTAAAACAGGAAAACACCATCAAAGAAGTTGAAAGTGATGGTACCCTTAAAGTGCTCCTGGATACCCACACAGACGACTTCCAATATGCTTTCGACCTTAAAAAGAACCTTACCAATAATGATGTCCGACTCATTTTTAACCCGGAAGACGGAGATCCCCAGGAGAATATCGAGATCCTGTACGAGAACATCAGTGAAGCTCAAAAATATATTTTCCTCTTCGGAAAAGAAGAGAACAACGAATGGGTGGATGTACGCGTAAAAAATACGATGAAGAAGTTGGTCGAATTCGATCGCTATGGCCAGGACATTTTCCTCTACCTTTCGC
>JBCCHR010000054.1:0-11850 GCA_039028655.1 Bacteroidota bacterium | reverse complement strand
TCTCGCAGATGATCAATCGGGCTTGCCTGCGGGTCAAGAAGCTCAAGTTGGTGCTGAGCGAAGTAACCGATTTTCGTATCTTTACTGAGCAACCGCTCACCATTTAGCAATGTGCTGCCGAGTACAGGCTATACCACGGAGAATTTGTCATTCGATCCGGATATCAACTTTAGCAATTGGAATTTCGACCTAAGCTACTCCTGGCAGTTTGCACCGGGAAGCTTTCTTACTGCCCTGTATCGCAACCAGTTGTTCAATGCCGATGATGCCGCCAAAGATTCTTATTTGGAGAGCCTGGATACCTTGTTTAATCAACCCATTCGGCATGTTTTTTCGGTCAAATTACAGTACTTCCTGGATTACAATCAGATTCCGGCACTATTCAGAAAAAATAAAAAAGGAATTGAGACCATCTAAAGGGGCATCGAGTTAAACGAAGTTGATGTTAAAAATGTTTAAAAGTTAGTCGAAAAGATTAAACAAATATTTAATTTAGCTACCATTAGTGTGAGTTGCATTCGCAATTTGAAACAAAGATGGTATGTTAGGAATATTTAAGAAAAAAACTGAAAAACAACGGCTTCAGGAGAAGTATGAAAAGTTTTTGGGTGAAGCACATCGTTTGTCCACGGTGAACAGAAAGTTAAGTGATCAGAAGGCCTACGAAGCCGATCAGGTGATGAAGCAACTCGAGCAATTGTCATAAACTTGCGCTATGAGTAGCACCAAAAAACCGGACCAGGTGGTCTACGATCCTGAGACAAAAACGTACGACGCTGCTTTTAAGTCCTACGGAACTGATCTCGGCGCTCCCGTAATTACGGCCATTTCAAATAGTACCTGGAAGGATCAAAGCCTCTATTTGGCCAACCAAAAGGTGCGAGCGCGGTTTTCGGAATTGAAGACCGCCTACCAGGAGTTGGTCGACCAGTATGAGATCAACATGCGCATTTACAATGCCCAGTTTAGCTTTGAGCCCGTTGTGGGAGAAACCTATCATTTGTATCGAAGGAAGCAAGAGGAACATTTCTTATCCATCATTGCTCCGGAGCACTGCCATTTTGAACACGTAGGCAGTTACTATTTGAACGCCGATAAAATCTGGGAAGCTGCATTATGATTCCTGAGAACCTGACGGAGCGTGATCTGGATCGAGTGATCGAAATGGCCTGGGAAGACCGCACGCCGTTCGAAGCCATCTATTTCCAATTCCAACTTGCCGAAAAGGACGTGATACAACTCATGCGTCGGGAGCTGAAAGAACAAAGCTTTAAGCGATGGCGAAAACGGGTGAATAGTGGCGTGAGTAAGAAGCACTTAAAAAAACGCCATCCGGATATTAGTCGGTTCAAGTGTTCGAGACAGCGAGCTATAACCGGAAACAAGATCAGCAAGCGATGAATACGCTCTTTCCAACCGAAACCACACCCACCTTTCCAACCTCCTATGGAGAGATTTTGCAACGTTTAAGGCGTGTTGACCCCGTTACCTATGGTCGCACACGAAATTTTGGAAATGGGACCGTAACCTATTTGTCTCCCTATATTTCTAGGGGTGTGATCTCGACCAGGCAAGTGCTGGAAGACGTGTTGGAGAAAGGACATTCGCCTGAACGCATTGAGAAATTCATACAGGAGTTGGCCTGGCGGGACTATTGGCAACAGGTTTGGATAGCCAAAGGGCAACGCATCGATTCGGATCTAAAAAACACACAGACACCTGTCACTAATCATGGTATCTCTCGAGCGATCATCGAAGGATCAACCACCATCGAAGCGGTCGACCAACACATCGACAAACTTTACGAAACCGGTTATATGCACAACCATATGCGGATGTATGTGGCTGCTTTGGCTTGTAACATGGGAAGGAGTCACTGGCTAACACCGGCGCGATGGATGTACTACCACCTGCTCGATGGAGATTGGGCAAGTAATGCCCTGAGCTGGCAGTGGGTGGCGGGAGCCAACAGCCATAAAAAATATGTGGCCAACCAGGACAATATCAATAAATACTTTGCCAGTGATCAGCGAGACACATTTCTGGATGTTGGCTACGAAGTCTTGTTAAAAATGCCAATACCAAATGAATTGCGGGAAATCACAGAACCTGCGTTGGAAACAGAATTACCCGAATCCGACGATTTCCAATTGGATCCTTCACGCCCTACCTGCATTTACAATTACTACAATATGGACCCGTTGTGGCACAAGGATGGAGACGTGAACCGTGTTTTGTTGTTGGAGCCTTCTCATTTTCGTCGGTACCCGATTTCGAATAATGCGATGACCTTTTTACTGGATTTGGGCGAGAATATACCGGGTCTTCATGTGTTGGTTGCTGAATTTTCTGAACTAATCGATCGCTTTCAACCAAAATCCGTCCTATACAAGGAACACCCGTTGAATTCCCACTACCGGGGGCAGGAGGAAGCCAGGGACTGGATGTTTGATGTAACCGGATATTATTCGTCTTTCTTTCAATTTTGGAAGCGGGCTAAGAAACAACTTCCCATTTGACAAGAACACCCTTGCATATCGTTTGGTTGAAGCGAGACCTTCGCTTGAACGATCATGCTCCTTTTTTTGAAGCAGAAGCAGCAGGCATTCCTTACTTGCCGATCTATGTTTTTGAACCGTCGCTCATGCGCCACCCGGACTCCAGCACCAGACACCTGCGGTTTGTGTATCATTCGATCATTGGTATGAACGAGCAATTGGAAAAGTGGAATAGAAGGGTGGAAGTTTTTCATTGCGAGGCTCTCGACGTGCTAGAATTCCTCCATGCGAATTTCGACCTTCGGGCAATTTACAGCTATTGTGAAAGTGGGGTACAGGCAAGTTGGGAACGTGATAAGGAAGTGGCCAAATATTGTGACAGGTACCAAATCGACTGGATTGAATTTCAAAGAGACGGCGTAGTGAGAGGGCTCAAAAACAGAGATACATGGCCCAATCAATGGAACCAGACAATGCGATCATTGCAATACAAAAATTCGTACTCGAATTCAACACAACCAGACTTGGACCACCCGTTCCCCGTATCTACACAATTGTTGTCTACTTTAAAACAATACCCAGACTACCAACAACCGCCAGGAGAAAAGTATGCTTGGAGTTATCTCAAATCGTTTGCTGAGCAACGAGGTGCCAACTACCAGCGACATATTTCGAAACCGGAGCAGAGTCGTGTTTCCTGTAGCCGATTGTCTCCTTACATTGCCTGGGGAAATCTTAGTGTAAGGCAGGTATTACAATACGTAGCATCGCATCCTAACGCACAAGTGCATCGCCGTGCTTTTGCCGCCATGCGGACTCGCCTTAACTGGCATTGTCACTTCATTCAGAAGTTTGAAATGGAGTGCAGTTACGAAACTAAGTGTATCAATAGAGGTTATGAACTTTTAAAAAGAGAGAAAAATGATAATTTTCTAAACGCTTGGAAGCATGGCAAGACGGGTTATCCGCTGGTCGACGCTTGTATGAGAGCTGTGATCAAAACCGGTTGGATCAACTTTAGGATGCGAGCAATGTTGGTCTCATTTCTCACCCTCAACCTGGATCAGGATTGGAGAGACGGAGCCTACCATTTGGCACGACAGTTTTTGGATTATGAACCCGGGATACATTTTCCGCAGTTCCAAATGCAGGCGGGGACCACCGGAATCAATACTATCCGACTGTATAATCCTGTGAAAAACTCTCTAGAGCACGATCCGGAGGGCATTTTCATTCGAAAATGGGTACCCGAATTGGCTTCTTTGCCAAAAGAATATGTGCACGAGCCCTGGAAACTTTCAGAAATGGAGCAATCGTTCTACAACTTTAGGTTGGGTGTCGATTATCCGTTGCCCATTGTGGATCTTCAGGAAAGTTCGAGAAAAGCCAGGGAGAAAGTCTGGGGGCATAGAAAGCATCCAATGGTTCGAAAAGAAAAGCAGCGGCTGTTGGCGAAACATGTGAATAAATCCAGATAGCAAACACATGGAGCGGCCCCGATCGCTTCAGCAAAAATAAAACAATGAGTAAGCGGTATCTGGCCCGAAAGACCTGTCCTGTTTGTGAACGACCATTTTCCTGGAGAAAAAAATGGAAGCACGATTGGGATGCAGTACGATATTGCAGTGAACGCTGTAGAAGAAACAAAAGATCATGAAAGAGGCACACCTGGTATTTCCGCATCAATTGTTTCAAGATTCGCCGTTGCCGAAGAGCGAGGCGGTTGTTTATTTGGTAGAGGAATATTTGTTCTTCCGTCAATGCCTGTTTCATAAGCAAAAAATCGCCTTTCACAGAGCGTCTATGAAAAAGTATCAGGCGTATCTGGAAGCAAATGGACGTACGGTTCGGTATGTCGAGGCGATCGAAGAAGAATGCGATGTGCGCTGGTTAATACCTAAACTTAAGCGGGCGGGGATAGGCCTACTTCACTTTGTCGATCCCTGCGATGATTGGTTGGAACAACGCATTCGGATCACTTGTGAGCAGGTGGAAATCATCACCCAGGAGTATGAGTCACCTTTGTTTTTGAACGACCGCAACCAGTTGCGCTCTTTTTTCGATCCTGGCAAGAAGAAATTTCATCAAACCACTTTTTACCAACAACAAAGAAGGAAACGCAATATCCTGTTGGACGAGTTGGGGAAGCCGGAAGGCGGGAAATGGACCTATGATACCGAAAACAGAAAAAAATACCCGGCCAGTAAAACCCCGCCTCCGGTGCAGTACTTCGATACCGATGAGTTTTACAAGGAAGCAGTGGCCTACGTAAACGCTCATTTCTTCGAGAATCCCGGCCATCTTAGCAACGCGCCCTTATATCCAACCGATTTTGAACAAGCCAACGCCTGGTACCAACAGTTCCTGGAATTTCGGTTTCTGGAATTTGGCCCGTATGAAGACGCATTGGTCTCTCAAAATTCAATCCTACATCATAGCTTACTTACTCCGGCCCTCAATGTGGGATTAATCACACCCCAACACGTTCTCAGGGAAACGATGTCCTTTGCGGAGTCGGAAGGGATACCACTCAATTCTACTGAAGGTTTTGTGCGGCAAATCATAGGTTGGCGTGAGTTCATTCGCGGGATGTATATCTCAAAAGGCAGGCAACAGCGCAGCCGTAATTTTTGGGGATTTAGCCGCAAGATTCCATCCCAATTCTATGATGGTACCACTGGGATTTCGCCTCTTGACAATACCATCCGGAAGGTACTGCAAACCGGGTATTGCCATCATATCGAGCGGCTAATGGTATTGGGAAACTTCATGCTGTTGTGTGAGTTCGATCCGGATGAGGTGTATCATTGGTTCATGGAGTTGTTCATCGATGCTTACGATTGGGTGATGGTGCCTAACGTATACGGTATGAGTCAGTTTGCCGACGGCGGCCTGATGGCAACCAAGCCCTACATCAGCGGGAGCAACTACATAATGAAGATGAGTAATTACAAAAAAGGACCGTGGCAAGCGATCTGGGACGCCCTATTCTGGCGATTTATGGACGTACATCGTGCGTTCTTTTTACAGAATCCTCGACTGGGTATGCTCGTTCGAACGTTCGACAAGATGCCAGAACACAAAAAGAAAGCGCACCATGCCCAGGCCCTTAGCTTTTTGGAGCAATTGGACGCTGCCTTGGAAGGATAAAACAATTGTGCCTACCTCTGGTTGTTCTCTCGTTTTTTGACCTTATTTTTGCCCTATGGAAGAGTGGTATTATTACGTATTGTTAGTAGGAGTGGGGTTTGTGGTAGGATTTATCAATACCGTAGCCGGCGGTGGTTCACTGTTGTCGCTGCCTGTTCTGATCTTCCTGGGCCTACCTCCCAATGTGGCCAACGGTACCAACAGGGTTGCCATCGTGATCCAGACGGCCACTGCCGTCGCCGGATTCAAGAGCAAAGGGGTTTCCACCTTTCCATTTAATGCATATTTGGGTATCTCGGCGCTTTTTGGTGCGATCATCGGGGCCTATATTGCGGTCGATATCAACGGGGAACTCTTTAACCGGATTCTGGCCATCATCATGATCACGGTCATCCTCATCATCTTGTTCAAGCCTAAAACCACCGCTGTGCATGCGCTGGAGCGCACCAAGGGAAAGCACTTGTGGATCGGGATCGTCGCTTTCTTTTTCTTCGGAATTTATGGCGGCTTCATCAATGCGGGATTAGGATTTGTGATGATCTTATTCCTTCACTTTGTGAATCACATGACCCTCGTGCGGGCCAATGCCACCAAGGTAGCGGTGGTGTTTACGTATATGCTTTCGGCACTGGTGGTCTTTGCCATTAACGATAAGGTTGATTGGATCCTGGGGCTGGTACTGGCTAGCGGAAACGCCACAGGAGCATGGGTAGCCAGTAGGTATTCAGTAAAAAAAGGAGACAAATTTATCAAGACCTTTATCGTCGTGATGGTAGCCATCATGGCTGTTAAACTGTGGTTCTTCTAAACGATGGGAACGGCCTTTTTGTCGTCGCCAACGGCCACGAATGTAAACAGCCCCGAGACTACCTTATCGCGCTCTTCGCTGTACATGTTTTCCATGAAGATGTCTACTTTTACCACGCAGCTGGTGCGTCCTACCTTGTTTACACGTGCGACCAGTTCGACGATGGTGCCCTGCGGAATGGGCTTGGTAAAATCGATCTTGTTCGTAGAAACAGTCACTACTTTTTTTCTGCTGAAACGTGTCGCGCAAATAAAGGAGGCTTCGTCCATCATGTGCAACGTGGTCCCTCCAAACAGAGTGTCGTAGTGGTTGGTAGTATTGGGAAACACGGCTTTGAAGATTCGGGTTTCACTGGCTTCGATTCTCGCTTCGATGGCATCCATAGCGTTTGGTTTTTCAGTAATAAAAATTCCTTATCACGAAAATACAAAAGTTGCTTTTGTGATGCCTATTTTTGTTAACAAAGCCACAGATGATGCATTCAGAAATAATTGAGAAACTTCGTTGGCGATACGCCACCAAGAAATTTGATCCCTCCAAGACCTTATCGGAAGAAAAATTGAACGTCCTTAAGGAGGCGTTTAACCTTACGGCCACATCGTATGGCCTCCAGCCTCTGAAGATGGTGGTGATAAGCGATCCAGGCGTGAAGGAACAGTTGGTGCCACTCTCGATGGATCAATTGCAAGTACGTGATGCCTCGCATGTGTTGGTGCTTTGTAAGGAAGAGCAACTCACCTCAGAGTACATTATCGAGCATTTCAATAGGGTAGAGGCCACCCGCAACACCCCTAGAGAGATCCTGGATCCCTTTCAGGAATTTCTGGTAACCTCCTTTTCCGAAAAGGACCCGGAAGCGGTTTCCTTGTGGATGGAAAAACAGGCGTATCTGGCCTTGGGAAATCTGCTCACGGTATGTGCCCTTGAAGAGATCGATGCGTGTCCCATGGAAGGTTTCGAGCCTACTAAATATGATGAGCTGCTTGGGCTGGCAGAAAAAGGATTGCGTTCGGTACTGGTATTGCCCGTGGGCTATCGCGCCGAGGACGATCTGTTTTCATCCTTGAAAAAAGTACGCAGGGGTATCGATGAGGTGGTCATCGATCTTTAGAGCTACACAGTTGGCCTATATCTTCGCCTGATACGTATATAGGTCATAATATCGACCTTCCGCAGCGATCAACTCATCGTGTGTGCCACGCTCGGCAATAGCCCCGCTCTCGATCACTAGTATCTGATCGGCCTTTTTGATAGTGCTCAATCGGTGGGCGATCACAATGGTGGTTCGGTCCTTGGTAAGCTCATTCAACGACTGTTGTATCAATGCCTCGCTTTCGGTGTCGAGATTGGAGGTGGCCTCGTCCAGGATGATAATTTTTGGGTCGGCTAATATGGCCCTGGCAATGGAAATGCGCTGCCGTTGTCCACCGGATAACTTCACACCGCGTTCCCCGATCAACGTATCCAATCCATCCTCGAACCGATCGGTAAATTCGTTGACATAGCCTGCCCTCACGGCGTTCATCAATTGCGCCTCGGTGGCGTCCGGTCGTGGAAACAAAATGTTCTCCCGGATGGTGCCTTCAAATAGGAACTCATCCTGCAATACCACCCCAAGGTGTTTGCGGTAGCTGCTCAACTTTACTTTCGACAGATCCACCCCGTCGATGGAAACAACACCCGCTCCAGGATTGAGAAATGAAGCGCAAAGGCCGGCGATGGTCGATTTACCCGATCCCGAACTCCCTACCAGCGCCACGATGGACCCCGGTTTCACTTCAAAGTTGATATTTTTCAAGACCTCTTTGTCTTCTTCGTAAGCGAAATTGACATCGTTAAAAACGAGGTGTCCTTTAACCTCAGGCAACGAAATGGTACGATCGCGTAATTCCTCCTCCGGTGTCATGTTCATCAATTCTTCGGTACGATCCAATCCTGCCAAAGCTTCTGTTAGCTGACTCCCAATATTGCTCATTTGCACAATAGGTGCGATCATAAATCCCAGCAGCAAGGTAAACGAAAGGAAATCTCCGGTGGTCATTTGCTCATCGATCATAAAATAACCGCCAATCCCCATGATGCCCAAAGAGGCAAGCCCCAAAAGAAACGTCGACGAACTTGTCATGGCTGCCGTAGCCGTGAGGCTTTTCTTTACATTCTGAAACAGACGGTCGACACCCTGTTCAAAAATGCGATTTTCCTGTACTTCGGCATTGAATCCTTTGATGACTCGCACCCCCGCCAGCGTTTCGGTGAGGCGTCCCTGCACTTCGGCATTGATCTTTCCTCGCGCCCTAAAAATGGGTCGGATGTATTTAAAAGCCCGGAGCGCCACATAGCCGAAGATGGATACCGGGACAAATACGAACAAGGTCATCCAGGGATTGATCATGATCAGCAATACCAACGAGATCACGGCCGTGATGGTACCCCCAACCAATTGCACCAATCCGGTACCAATTAGGTTTCGAACGCCTTCTACATCGGTCATGATGCGAGAGACCAGACCGCCCGATTTGGTGTTGTCGAAGAAACTAATGGGCAATGAGAGCACCTTTTTCTGGACTTGCGCACGCAATTCAGAAATAAGAAACTGCGCCTGCACACTCAAAATACGGGTAAGGAGGAAGGAGGTGATGGCCTGCACCAGTAGCGCCAGCCCCACGATCCATAACAGGTTGTACAATCCGGACAGATCTTTGTTTGGAATAATATCATCGAGCAAAGTCTTCGATTTCCAGGGCAACACCAGACTGGCAAGGCGGCTCAGCACGATGAGGACCAAACCGATAAAGACGAGATTTCTACGTGGCCAGATAATGGTTTTGAAGGCCGTGACGATGGTCACTTTTGGGGTCTTTCTGTTTTCTGATTCTTCTTTCATGAACAGGCAAAGATAGCAAAGGCATATGTTAAATAATGTGAAAGCAATAACCGTGGATCTTGTGTTTTTTTGCTGAAGCCATCATGCTAGTCCCTTCGTATCGATCTATGGTTCCAAGTGGTTGCACGACTCCAACGCAACCCTTACCTTTGCCCGGCGTCTAATAAGCGTATTAGACGAATTGACAAAAAGTAAACCTTACAAGTATGCCTGGATTTGAAGTATTTGGAGACGAAGAACGCCAACAAGTGAATGATGTATTGGAGAGCGGTGTGCTCATGCGTTACGGATTTGATGGAATGCGCAACGGACATTGGAAGGCCAAAGAATTTGAAACAGCCTTTGCAAAACGGATGCAGACCGAGTATTGCCAGCTGGTTTCGAGCGGTACTTCGGCCTTGACAGTCTCTTTGGCATCGGCCGGAATAGGGGCTGGAGATGAGGTGATCATGCCTACTTTCACATTTGTGGCAAGTTTCGAGGCCATCATGATGCTGGGAGCGGTTCCTGTACTGGTCGATATCGACGATACCTTGACGTTGGATCCGGAGGCTGTAGAAGCTGCCATCACTCCTAAAACGCGGTGTGTGATGCCCGTGCATATGTGTGGTTCCATGGCGAACTTGAGTGCGCTAAAGGCAATTTGCGATCGACATGAACTGTTGTTACTGGAAGATGCCTGTCAGGCATTGGGTGGTACATACGAAGGAAAACCTTTGGGGAGTTATGGCGACCTGGGTTGCTTTTCATTCGATTACGTAAAGACCATTACTTGTGGCGAAGGAGGAGGAATCATCACCAACAACAAGACATTTGCTGTAAATGCAGACCAATACCAGGATCACGGCCATGACCATGTGGGGAACGACCGTGGTGCCGAAACCCATCCTGCCATGGGGTATAATTTCCGCATCTCCGAGTTGAATGCAGCTGTTGGAATCGCTCAGCTTGGCAAACTGGATTCGATCCTGGCACTTCAGAAGAAAAACTACACCTTCATGAGAGATGCCATCGGGTCGTTGGATGGGATCACCTTTAGAACGGTACCCGAAGGAGGAGTCGAAAACTACTCCTTTCTCAACTTTTTCCTGCCTACGGCAGAATTGGCCCAAAAAGCCCATGCTGCTTTATCAGTTGCCGGTGTGGACGCCTGTTTTTACTGGTTCAACAACAACTGGCACTACATCAACGGTTGGGAGCATCTGAGAGATCTCAAGAGTTTTGGACGTCTTCCACAGGAAATACAAAATCAAATGCAGGATCTGAATGCGACCGATTTCTCCAAGAGTGATGCCTGGATGGGTAGAACTATTTCTTCTCTGGTAAAAGTGGGTTGGACCGATGCTCAGATCGAAGAACGCGCCGCTACCATGAAACAAGTGCTTTCCGAAGTACTTAAAAAGGAATATACTCTGTAATTTCCAAACCGTACCCGATCATTCCCACTCGTTTGGGGCCTACGGTATTACTCACTAGTCGGATCTTATGAATATCCAGGTCGTGCAAAATTTGCGCCCCGATACCAAAATCCTTGGCGTCCATGGCAATTCGCGGTGCTTTAGCAACTTCTCCTTTTTCCTGAGTATCCTTTAGAATGGACAGGCGATTGAGCAGATTCATGGACTGACTCTGCTGGTTGATAAAAACGATCGCCCCTTTTCCTTCGGCATTGATGCGTTGAAACATATCGTCCAGCTTCTTGTCCGGATTGTTGGTGAGTGTTCCCAGGATGTCATTGTTCACCAGGGTGGAATTCACTCGAACGGGAACCGCTTCCTCCTTGGTCCAACTTCCTTTGGTAAGGGCTATGTGTACCTGGTCGTTGGTGGTTTGTTTATACGCTCTTAACCGAAAGCGACCAAATTTGGTTTCCATATCAAAGTCTTCCTTTTTCTCGATGAGCGAATCATGCTCCATGCGGTAGGCCACAAGGTCTTCGATGGATACTAATTTTAGATCGAATTTTTGGGCTACTTCTACCAACTCGGGTAATCGAGCCATGGTACCGTCCTCATTCATGATCTCTACGATCACTCCGGCAGGTTTCAGGCCGGCCAAACGTGCAAAATCGATGGCTGCCTCGGTATGTCCGGTACGTCGCAATACACCGCCATCCTTGGCTTTGAGCGGGAAAATATGCCCTGGCCTACTCAAATGATACGACTTGGTGTCGTGATCGATCAACGCCCGCACCGTCTTGGCACGGTCGGAGGCGGAGATACCGGTAGTCACTCCCTGGCCGTTAAGGTCGACAGAAATGGTAAAAGCCGTTTCCATGGGATCGGTATTGTTGCCCACCATCATTTCGAGATTGAGCTCCTTACAACGGGTCTCCGTAAGTGGAGCACAAATGAGACCGCGACCATGAGTGGCCATGAAATTAATGATCTCCGGTGTTATTTTTTCTGAAGCGGCCCAACAGGCTTGTGCAGTGCAACAACCCAAGCGCGTACGCACACCTCAGCCCGCTTCAACACAACGGGTGCTTGATGCTCTCGTTGGCATGATTG
>JBCCHR010000053.1:0-11853 GCA_039028655.1 Bacteroidota bacterium | reverse complement strand
TTTAAATCTCTAGCCATGCCAATATATATTTTTGACAGCACCGGTGGATGCGCCAAATGCGACGGAAAAGAAGAAGAACACGCTCAATATCCACAACGCCCTCACCCTTATTGCGATTGTAAGATCTATCTAAAGAAATCGAATCACTGCTACGAATTGGGAGAACTTACCTCAGACAACTCCGTAGGATATGGAACGGAGAATGGTGACGAGGTAACATACACCTATTATTTGAAGTATGAAATGCCGGTGACCTGTCTAAAAAGCGGCGAAAAACACACGATGGCCGTCGAGATCAATGGCGATGTGGACGTGGAAAAGGAAGACTATCCGGGAGATAAGGAAATGCTCAAGCAAATGCGAGAGGAATGGCGTTATGATGCTGCAGAGGAGTGTATCTGGAGCGCCAAAGACATGTGTAATTGCCCGTAAACGACTCATAAAAAAAGCCCGCAGAAAGTTGCGGGCTCTTCGTAGCAGGCGTTTATTAGTTAATGTCTTCTCCGTTCTCCAGTTTGGCGATATTGGCTTCTACCCGACCCTTACTAGCGGCATTAGGTGCATTGTCGTGCGCCATCTTTAAATGGCTCAATGCCTTTTTATAATTTCCTTTTGCTGAATAGCCTCGGGCCATACCGTAATGTACCGGCCAGGTGTCCTTATGTTTCTTGGCGTTAAAGGTAAATATCTCCATCGCCTTGTCCTGCATCCCTTGAGCAATGAGCTGGCGTCCTAGTTGATGTACCTCGAAAACGGTTCCCATATCTTTGGCTTCATCTATGAGTGCCATGGCCTCATCCTTTTTGCCCATTTGATTGAGAATCCCTGCCTTCAACTGAACATTGGTAAAGGTCTTTTGACTGAAGAACTGTCCCTCCATGGCCATATTGGTCCAGGCAAGGGCCTGCTCCAGTTCTCCGTTGTTCAAGGCGTAGTTGGCAGCCTGCTCCCATGTTTGCCGATTAAATCCGGGTTGATCGCGAAGTGAATTTCGGATATCCGCCAATACAATTTGGGTCACCGGGAACTCAACGGTAAAAGGAAAGGCTCTTTTCTCCCATTTCAGAGCAGCCGTCGCTGAATTTGGTGTAACTTCTGTGAATTCAAAGGTCAACAGTTCCGTATGCGGGACACTCGTAGTAACGATATCCGCGCGTAAGGCGTCCTCTTTCGGGTCGTAGGTAAAACTCCCCCAGGAGGTATGATTGTGTGATAGGATCAAAGTAGCGCTGTTGTTCTCCTGCACATCCAGATGCAATCCGTAGGTACCGGCTTTGATCGATTTTCCATTCACCTTGGCATCGTGAGAGAAGGTAATGGTCGAGTTTTCGTTGGCTCCGGCACGCCAAGGAGCGGCTTTGGAGGTTCCAAAACCTAGGTCGTTGAGCCCATAAGGTACTAATTTACCCCAGATCTCACGTCCGTTGACACTGGGTCGTGAATAAGTGATTTCGACGTTAGAAGTCCCAACCGTTTGTGAAACTGTGGCCATCTGACTCCCCCGTGGGGTGTTGAGCTGTGCCTGCATCGAGAATGCAGAGCAAAGGATAAAAGCAAAAATGCTAACAATGTGAGTGTAAACTTTTGACATGGTGGTATGAATTGATTAAGTACTTGAAAGGTACTTTCAATATCCACCACCAATTGTTACGGTGGTGTTAAATACAGCCAACGGGTGTTAATTAACTATTCGTTAAGAAGTTATCGCACGATTTAGGAAGACGCCACTTACCAACTGCCTCCGCCTCCGCCTCCAAAGCCTCCTCCTGAAGAACCTCCTCCCGAAGAACTGCTGGATGGAGCGCTCACCATGGTCGACTTGGTCGAGGTCATGGCATTGTTGAATGAATTGGTAAAGTGGTTCATGGTGTAGGCTCTATTTCCGGTGGTCGAATACCAACTCGGTGGCTGGGTGTTCAGTTTTTCAAACTTTCGACTCCATTTCGCGAACATTCCAAACGCCAGAGCATAGCCCATAGTGCTTTCAAAATAGCCGGGATCGTCATCCATCAGCATTTTGAGTTTTCTTTCTTCTGAAACAGCGATGAACTGTCTAAAGCCTCGTAATTCGGAGAGCAAAGCGGTTCCCACCTTGTTTTTCTTGATCAAGAAAGTGCTCAGTATGAGCAAGGTTAAGGTGGTAAAGAACAAACAAACAGCCGCAAGAATACCCCAGACAAAAAGAAACGCCAGCCCAAAAACGATCTTGATCGCCAATAGCACCAAGACGGTGATTCGCTTTACCCTGGCCGATTCGGCCACATAATATTTCTGAGCCTCCTGTTTGAGAGTCCGCTTTGCGCTGCCCATGGTGGTATAAAAACTATTGCGCAAGCTACTTACCAATACCGTTTTTTCATCACTGCTCTGAACGGAATCGAACAGGCCTTTGAAAATTTTCTTTTCATATTTCGTAGCACCGAGTGGTAGTCGATCTATTCGGGTAATTTCGGTATCTCCCTTTGACAATAGGTGTTTCTTCGGAATTTCTTTGATCTTTATAATCCCCATCCTGCCCCAGTATGGCAGTAAGGAGATCAAATCCACCGAATCTTCACGGTCATCGATCAAAAAGCCAGCCATGGCCGGGTCGATGCCTTGAGGAGGATAATAACTTGTAGTGGCCGGCGCAGGATCGTCCTTTCCATACTTTTTCCAGACTAGGTAGAACGCGATCACGAGTAGTACCAGGATTCCTATCCAAATGTACCGCGTCCAGGTAGGCCAAAAAGGCACGTATGCTGCTACCGAATTGGCTGGTAGGTTGGCAAGAATAGTTACACTTTCACCAGGGTAAGATGTGATTCCTTCTATGCTCTGGCCTGTGATGCTATGCTCATCAACGGTGAGGACAAAATCCTTGCTTGCAGTCGTTGTCCCATAGGCCCCGCTGTAGATGAAATAGTCCTCTTTGCCCAGAGAAATGGACTCTGGGAAACGAACGGTAAACTGTATGGCGGCGAAGGCTGCCGACCATCCATCGGGCTTCAAATTCCAATAAAAACGAACACGGTCTTCTTCGTGCAAAAATGCGTTGTCCACCCGATATCGGATCTGATAATGCTGCCTCCCTTGAATAGTAGTATTGGGATCGCCGATCTTGATCCTTAAACTGCTGCTCAGATTACGTTGAAATTGATAAGGAATTTCGAAGCGGTGTTCCGGAACCTCAATATTACTAACAATGATCTTTCGACTGGTTTCGGTTCCGTTAAATGTAATAAGATCGTATTTGGTACGAATGTCGCGATAGATCCCGTGTTTTGGAACTTGAAAATAGATGTCGTAGTCTTCCACCACATCAAAATAGCCCTCTTCATGGATGGTGATATCTACGTGATAATTCTGAACAGTGAATCCCTGGGCATGGGCGAATGTACCCACCCAAAGCAGCGAAAAAACCCAAAAGAACTTTTGCATTGGAAGTTTAAATTTAAGAGAAATCGACCTTTATGTTCTCTCTGCTCGCATCGTCGGTTTCGAAGTAGTCGTAGCTTTTATACCCAAACATTCCTGCAAAGATCACCCCAGGGAAGCTCTCTCCATACGTATTGTTCTCTCGCACAGAGCCGTTATAGTACCTGCGGCTGCGCTCCAGGTTCTCTTCGATCTCGTTAAGTTTGCCTTGAAGATCTAAAAAGTTGGTATTTGCCTTCAGATCGGGATAGTCCTCGCCAAGCGCAAAGATGCTGCGCAAGGTTTGCTGAAATGCATTTTCGGCCTTGATCTTGCCATTGATGTCATCGGTAGGCACATTCATGGCGGCATTTCGCGCATTGATCACCGCTTCCAGAGTGCCTTTTTCATGAGCCGCATATCCCTTGACGGTTTCCACGAGATTAGGGATCAGGTCGTATCGCCGGCGCAATGCCACATCGATATTGGCCCAGGCGTCCTTCACGAAGTTCCGGTTCTTGGCAAATTTATTGAACACTGCAATGGCGAGAAGCACCAGTAAAACAATGCCTGCCAGAATGATGTATAGTACCATGTTGGTTGAAATTTGGTTAGTAGCCTCTTAATGAGAAAGGTATATCTCTTTTGAATTTATGTAGTCTAAGATACTCCAAATTTGGAGAAGTTCTCATCAAAGCTTTATCTGTAGGTAGACAAGAAATTCATTTTGTTACAAGCCGTGTCCGGCAAGGACGACGAAATGGATCGGCTATTCGGCGAGTAATTCGGCTACGAATCGTTCGAATTCTTCCACAAACTGAGTGTACTTTTCACCGGTGGCCTTTCCATTGAAGCCAGTGTGAATTCTCCTAACCTCGCCCTTTTTATCGATGAATATCGTGGTAGGGTAGCTAAGCACATGATTCAACATAGGTAACTTCTCGTTGGCCTCTTGCTTGTCGCTACTGCCGTATTGGGCGAGCAATAAAGGATAGGAAACACCCACTGATGCTTTCAATCGTTCAAGTCTGTTGATCGCCTGTTCCCTGGTTTTGGCATATTCAAAGGCCAGGGAAACAAATTCGAGTTCATCGGAGGGATTCGATTCCAGGTATTGAGTGTAGTACTTGGTCTCCTCCAGACAATTGGGGCACCAGGTTCCCATGATCTGCACCACAACTACCTTATCCTTGAACCGCTCATCGCTCAAAGAAACCATCGTGCCTTCGATATCGGGAAACGAAAAATCGAAGCGATCGTAACCCTCCTTCAAATAAGTCAGGGAATTTTCGTCGGGTAATTCATAACCGGGACGGAAGACTCCTTTAAAAGGCTCTTTCCAATGGTTTCCGCTGTAGAAAAAGCCGGACATAAGACTATCCTTTACTTCTGCTTCGAATAAAAACGCATGCGCCCCATCAAAGGTCGACAGGCGGAGCGTGCTGCCATCCATTACTCCTTCCAGATAGCGATAGTCGCCTGTGGTCGTGCGAATGGTTCCGGTAACTTGCTGGTTGGGCTGCTGGGTAAAGATACCTTTTGCGATATAGCGATCTTCGTCTGAATGATCACTGAAGACCATTTCCCACTCTCCATCGGCATTGGCGTTGGAACTCGCCAGTCGGGGTGGTAGGAAGCGGGCACTGTCATTGGCTGTCATCACAAACGGAACCACGCGATCCAGACTGGGCTTGATAAAATCTCCCGTAATCTTTTCTGAGCTATAGGTTCCTTTGAAAATACCTTCAAAAACAGGGTGCTCGATGGTGATGGAGTCATCCTTCATGTTGATGTTCGATACCCGAATGCGTTCATCGGCGTTCCGGATAGTAATGGAATTGTCCTCATTCCACTCAAAGATGAACGGTAGTTCCTTCTCGTCCTGCACCTCAAGAACCGCCCGCCAAACCCCGGGTACCGGGGGCCGTTTATCTTGAGCACAACCCAAAGTGATAAGGACAAAGACAAGACTCCAAATTTTGTACATAGCTATATTTTTCAGACGAGACATTTCAGCAATAAAAATAAAAAAAATAGGCGCCGTAGCACGAACGCCTATTTTTATGGAATTAATCCAACTTTAATTCTTATCCTGATAGAGCTCGGTAAGTGTGGTTTTTTGCTTACTGTAAGCAGCTTCCCCAGAGGTAATGGAGGCTTCCAGTTTATCGATGCTCGCTTCGGCACGCTCGATAGACTTTTGCTTACGCGCGATCTCATCTTCCGAAAGGTCACCCGACTCAACAGCTGCCGCAAGTCGCTCTTTCGCTGCCGCGATCTTGGCTCTTCCGTTTTTCACCAGCGCTTTTTTGTCTTCCAGGTCTTTTTGTCTCTTTTCCACTTTTGCCTTTGCCTTATTGGCTTTGGCAATACCGTATTCCTTGCCTTTCAACACATCTCCCTTACCTTCCTCTTCGTCATAGTCGTTATTATCATTAGACCCCGTAGCAGTGGTGGCATCGCTGTCCTCTCCGGTTGAAGGCTCACCTTTTGCCGTAGCCGAACCGGTCGCACTTGCTTCACCAGTGGTCTTTTTCTTCTCCGCCTCGATCATTTTCATGATCTCCTGCTTTTCTTTATCGGTCTTGGCTTTTGCCAACTTCTCTTTCAGGATCTTCATTTTGTCGTCTCCATCATTCATGGCCGACATGGCATCACCCTTGGCCTTATCGATGTCACTCTTCATATCGCCTCTTACATCCTTCATCGCGTCTTCCTTGGCCTTGATCTTGGCCTTCTCCTTATCGGCCTTGTCTTTGGCCTTGTCCTTCATTTTGTCCTTTTCCTGATCCAGGTCGGACTTTTCTTTTTTAATCTCATTGGTCAATGCGCCACTATCCTGTGCGGTCATAGTGGGGATCGACACAAATATCATGAGCACGAATGCCCAAAGCATGTTCTTTGTTGTTTTCATATTGTTGTTACAATTATTAAATACTATCCAATTCCTTTAACGAGTTCTCTACTTCATTAGCCTCTTCTTCAATTTTTTTCGAGATCTCCTCGACCTCGCTTTCGACCGCTTCGATCTGTTCGATGGCTGCCTGATTGGCTTCCTCTTCTGCCTTGGTATCTCTACACGAGATCATACCTACCAAAAAGAATACCAAAATAAACCTTGCTAGAATTTTCATGTTATGATGATTTTTGTTCAACTAATTTTAAATGTACGAAATATGAACCGTTATTTGAATCCTAGCCTCAATATTTTATCTTTGTAGGCTTAATTTTAGGACGGAATGCGAATATCATACAACTGGCTCAAACAATTCATCCAACTCGACTGGGAAGCGGAAAGAACCGGAGAATTATTGACCGATCTGGGTCTTGAGATCGAAGGGATAGAATCCTTTCAATCCATCGAAGGTGGCCTGGAAGGGGTCGTGGTTGGGCACGTGATCGATTGTGGACAACATCCCAATGCAGACCGTCTCAAACTGACGAAGGTGGATGTGGGTGGTGATGAACCTTTACAGATCGTTTGTGGCGCTCCCAACGTCGACAAGGGACAATTCGTGGTCGTGGCCACCGTGGGCACCACGCTATACGACAAGGAAGGGAAACCCTGGAAGATCAAGAAAGGAAAAATTCGCGGGGAGGTGAGTATGGGTATGATCTGCGCCGAAGACGAACTGGGCCTGGGCGACAGCCATGACGGTATCATTGTTCTTAAAAAGGAATTCGCTCCCGGTACTCCTGCTTCGGAAGTATTCGACATCGAGAACGACCACATATTCGAGATCGGGCTTACTCCCAACAGGGCCGACGCTATGAGCCATTGGGGAGTTGCAAGAGACGTTCGCGCAGGGCTTTTGCAAAGAGAAGACCTGGCCATTGAGCTCATTACACCTTCCACCAGCAGTTTTCACGTCGAGAATCGCATGCTGAAGATGGATGTGGTAGTTGACGATCATCAATTGGCACCTCGCTACTGTGGACTCACCATTAGTGGCCTCAAAGTGGCCCCCTCTCCTTCCTGGATCCAGAACAGATTAAAGTCTATCGGACTTACCCCTATCAACAACGTTGTAGACATTACCAACTACGTGTTACACGAATTGGGACAGCCCTTGCACGCATTCGACGCCGGGAAGATCACCGGGAACGAGATACATGTGAAGACTTTGCCGGCAGGCACCAAGTTTGTTACACTGGACGGTGTGGAACGCGAACTTCACGAAGACGATCTCATGATCTGCGATGTGGAAAAACCCATGTGTATCGCAGGCGTTTTTGGCGGCATCCACAGTGGAGTTACCGAAGGAACCACCTCCATATTCCTCGAAAGCGCCTATTTCAATCCGTTGAGTGTTCGCCGGACGGCCAAAAGACACGGCCTAAATACCGATGCCTCGTTTCGCTTTGAGCGTGGCGTAGATCCCAATGCGACAGAATACGCCCTGATGCGCGCGGCTATCCTCATTACCGAGATTGCCGGTGGAGAGATCACCAGCGATATCATCGATGTATATCCAAAGAAAATTAACGACCACGAAGTGCACCTGCAGTTCAGCAATGCGGCGAGACTGATTGGTGAAGAAATACCCAGGGAGACGATCAAACAGATCCTCACCTCTCTGGAAATCAAGATCAAGAACGTGACCGAAACAGGCATAGGAATGACGATTCCTGCCTATCGCAATGATGTGACCCGTGAGGTCGATGTGATCGAAGAAGTGCTGCGAGTGTATGGTTACAACAACATCGAATTTACGACCAAGCTCAATGCCTCGATCGCGACCACACAAAAGGTGGAGGATCACATTATTCAAAACAAAGCGGGAGCCCTGCTCTCCGGATTTGGGTTCCACGAGATGTTGTGCAACAGTCTTACTTCCGAAGCCTATTTGTCCCTGGTCGATAGCCTGAAGGAAGAACATAGTGTACGGATGCTTAACCCACTAAGTAAAGACCTTGAGGTGATGCGACAATCCATGCTTTTTGGAGCACTTGAGGCAGTGAGTTACAACCGAAACCGAAAGAGGAATCGTGTAAAATTGTTCGAGTTTGGTAAAACCTACCACGATTACCCCAGTGGGCGGGAGGAAAAGAAACATTTATCGCTGGTTATTACCGGAGATCGCTTGGAAGAAAGTTGGACAGCACTTCCCAGGAAGAGTGATTTTTTCTTCGGAAAAGGGGTCGTTTCAGCCGTTTTGGAACGATTGGGCATTACTGCAACCACAGAAAAAGGATTGAAGAACGATGCATTCTCTGAAGGTGTATCCATACACTGTAAAAATGGCCTTTTGGCGGAATTGGGGGTAGTTTCCAAAAAGATTCTCAAGCATTTTGATATTGATTCTGAAGTCATTTTTGCCGATTTCAACTGGGACCTGGTACTATCAGAGATCCCAACCGAGAACAAGTTGATGCAACCCATCTCAAAGTTCCCAACTGTAAAAAGGGATTTCGCATTGCTTTTGGACGACAGCGTTTCCTTCGACAGCTTGAAGAATGCCGCCCTGCAAACCGAAAAGCAACTTTTGAAAGACGTCTCTTTGTTCGATGTGTATACGGGTCGAAAACTTCCAAAGGGGAAGAAAAGTTATGCCCTCAGTTTTACACTTCAGGACGAAAAACGAACCTTGACCGACAAGCAGATCGACAAAATCATGGGCAAGCTGCAACAGCGTTTTGAGAAAGATTTTGGCGCACAGCTTCGATAACTTCTTTTGTTAAATAATTGGAGGTAAATAGCCTAGTTATTATTTTTAAGCAAAAAAGTACCTATGCTATCGAAAACCAACTTGGAAAAACGCCTGGCGCAATTGCGTGATCGGCGCGTCGGTTCAGGAAATCCAAACAACACCTTGAGTCAAGAGCAAGCCATCCTTGACGAGGTCCAGCGAATTTTTTTGGAGAATGATGAGGAACGTACGCAGATTCGTTCCAGGATCGTTACGGGTGTTTCTGCGGAAGACAATGCGCTGGATATCGACCTGTTGAATTCAGAAAAAATATTTCACAAAAAGGATATCAAGAAGCTTTGCATCGATTACCGACTGCGATTCTTGGAATCACATCGCTTTAAAGGTGACATACCGGAAGAAGCAATTTCCAGAATCCGAGAACTGGAACGGGATCATGGTATCCAGCTTCAAAATCTGAAGATCATGGCCCCTGCTAAATTGATGAAACTAGAGAATGCCGACGATCCGTTGCTGTTTGCTCCTATGGGGAACGACTATTATTACCTGATCCATAAATGGGGCAAGGATATGAGTCCGTTCAGGAAACTCCTGATGTGGCCTTATAAAAACTTCGAAAACCTGTTGTTCGCCATTTTCTTGGTGAGTTTGTTCCTTACCTGGATCGCTCCCATGCAGGCTTTTACCAAGGGTGAGGTAGGCAACGAAGAGTACCTGATGCTGTTTTTGTTCATGTTCAAGGCTGTCGGTGGTACCGTGCTCTACTATGGATTTGCGAAAGGTAAAAATTTCAATAACGCCATTTGGGACAGTAAGTACTACAACGGATAGGTGTTGCCGGATCATCGTCGGTTTGGCTCAACAAATCCGGTTGCTCAGCCATCAATAGTCAATGAGCAATGGTCAATAATCAATTTTCATTGAATAATTGTTAAAGCTTATTGCTCCAAACCAAGTTCGCCTGGCTTCCTCCTCAAGAAGGGCTTCGCTGAAACCAATTTTAGATTATCAGCTTCGGACTTCGGAACTTCCAACTTCGAGCTTTCTCCGTCCACCAAAGCTTTAGCGAAGGTGGACCAGCTTCGCACTCCAAACTACACCACCACCGAGTACATTTTCTCGCGCAGTTCTTTAATCTTCTTGTCGTTCATGTATTCGTCGAAGGTCATATAGCGATCGATCACACCATTGGGTGTGAGTTCGATCACCCGGTTACCCACAGTTTGCGCGAATTCGTGATCGTGTGTGGTAAATAAAACGGTCCCTTTGAAGTTTTTAAGGGAATTGTTGAAGGCCGTGATCGATTCCAGATCCAGGTGGTTGGTAGGCTCGTCGAGCATGACCACATTGGCGCGAAGCATCATCATCCGACTTAGCATGCAACGCACCTTTTCTCCCCCTGAAAGAACGGTTGATTGCTTGAGTGCTTCTTCACCGCTAAACAGCATTTTACCCAGGAATCCACGTAAATAAACCTCTTCGCGTTCTTCTTCCGTCTGAGCCCATTGGCGCAACCAATCCACTAGCGACATGGGTTCGGTAAAAAAGTGTTCGTTGTCCAAAGGAAGGTAACTCTGGTTGGTGGTCACCCCCCATTTAAATTCGCCCTTATCGGCTTTTTGTTGGTCAGTGATGATCTGGTAGAAAGCCGTTGTAGCACGCGAGTTCCTGGAGAACAATACCACTTTGTCTCCCTTCGCCAGGTTGATATCGATGTTACTGAAAAGTATTTCGCCATCCGAAGATGCAGCAAGACCTTCCACGTTTAATATCTGATCACCGGCTTCCCGTTCCCGATCAAAGATGATCGCAGGATAGCGTCGGCTTGACGGTCGGATATCGGAAACATTGAGCTTCTCGATCATTTTCTTTCTACTGGTGGCCTGTTTAGATTTGGCAACGTTGGCAGAAAACCGTCGAATAAATTCTTCCAATTCCTTTTTCTTCTCTTCCGCCTTTTTGTTCTGCTGGGCCCTCTGACGCGCCGCAAGTTGACTACTTTCATACCAGAACGTATAGTTGCCGCTATAGTGATTCACCTTTCCAAAATCGATATCGCTAATATGAGTACAAACGGCATCGAGGAAGTGACGGTCGTGAGACACGACGATCACGCAGTTGTCGTAATTGGCAAGGAAATTTTCCAACCACGCGATGGTTTCGTAATCCAGGTCGTTGGTAGGCTCGTCCATGATCAGGACATCAGGGTTCCCGAACAACGCCTGAGCGAGCAACACCCGTACTTTCTGCTTCCCATCCAGATCACTCATCTGGGAATAGTGTAGATTTTCGGAGATTCCCAAATTTGAGAGCAAGGCCGCGGCATCGCTATCCGCATTCCAACCATTCATTTCTTCGAAGGTAACCTGCAGCTCTCCAATTTTCTCTGCGTTCTCATCAGTATAGTCGGCATAGAGGGCATCGATCTGGGTTTTTACGTCAAAAAGATCCTTGTTTCCTCTCACCACGGTTTCCAGCACAGGATAGTCGTCGTACGCATTGTGATTTTGCTCTAAAACCGACATGCGCTTTCCTGGCTCCAGGTGCACATGACCTGACGTAGGTTCTTGCTTGCCAGCGATTATTTTAAGCAAGGTAGATTTGCCGGCCCCATTAGCTCCTATGATGCCATAACAATTTCCCTGAGTAAATTGTGTATTCACCTCATCAAATAGAACTCGTTTGCCAAATTGAACCGATAAATTGGATACTGATAGCATGTGCGATGTCGTTTTTAAAATTTTGCGCAAAAGTAGCTAATAATGTGCTATTGAAGAAATAGATGTACGACGAAGTGTTGAAAATT
>JBCCHR010000052.1:0-11859 GCA_039028655.1 Bacteroidota bacterium | reverse complement strand
ATTCAACAGGTAATGATCGCCCATATCCTTGTAATGGGTAACCATGCCTCCCGGGTTACTTCCGTGATCGGGTTCGGTGAGACCGAATGATCCCATCCACTCTCCACTGGCTAGTTTGGGAAGGTATTTTTGTCGCTGTTCTTCGGTTCCGTATTTCCAGATCGGGTACATGACCAGGGAGGATTGTACCGAAGCGGTCGAGCGAACGCCACTATCGCCGCGCTCGATCTCCTGCATGATCAAGCCATAGGAGATCTGGTCCAGACCGGATCCGCCGTACTCTACCGGAATATAAGGGCCAAAGGCACCTATCTCGGCAAGACCGGGGATGATGGATTCTGGAAATTCCGCTTTTTGGGCGGCCTCTTCGATGATGGGGGAAACATCCCGCTTTACCCAGGCACGGGCCGCGTCGCGTATGAGTTTGTGTTCTTCGGTGAGTAGATCGTCCAGTTGGTAGTAATCCGGAGCTTCAAATAGGTCTGGCTTCATCAGTGTAAATTTTCGGTTGACAAATTTAGCCATTGCCAACGAATAACACATTTAATTCGCTCGAAATCTTCAGGAAATTCCAGATTTATTTGTTCAGGAAACGCGCCAGTAAGCGGTGAAAGTGATGCACGCCTTTTTCGCGCCTTGGAGAGAATCGCCCCGCGTTGTAGAAATTGGAATTCACACCCTTTTGTACATTTTCGATCACAAATTCATCCTCGCGTTCCACTTTTTCCAGTTCACGACCTGCGCCTTTCTCAAGTTTTGATGGGTCGTAAACGTAGGTAAGGAAGGAAACCTTGGTGCGCTGCAAATCGATGGGCTTTATGATGTTCACCGAAAGCCCCCAGGGATAGAAGTTGAACATCATATTGGGAAATACCCAGTAGTAGTAGGCGGCTACTCGCTTGCCGTGATCCGGATGCCCCTCTGGCAAATCGAAGATCTCTGTGGCCTCCTGGGTATAACCTATCTGCACGCTGCAGTAGTCGTACACTTCTGTGGTATAGCTGCCGTAGTCCAATGCCTTGCTCAAGCCTTCGTGGACAAACGGAATATGAAACCCTTCCAGGTAGTTATCGCAATACAAAGCCCAATGTGCGTGGACCAGGAAATCTTTGGAGAGCGTATCGTTGTAAGCAAATTCGTTGAGCGGTAAAAACCCTACTCGTTCGTTCATTTTGTCGATCACCTTATCGAATTGAAAATCCGGATTGAGACCGGCAAACAACAGAGGCCCCCAGTGCGTGAGTTCGAAACGGTGCAAGTGATCGCAGGGTCTGGGAAAATCTTTCGCCTCTTCAAATTCAGGCATACTTTCGAATTGCCCGTCCAACGCAAATCGCCTCCCATGGTAAGTGCAGATCAAACGCTTGGATTGGGCTGGGTGGAGTGCCACCAGGTTGCCACGATGCGTACAAACATTGGTAAGGCAATGAATGGTGTCGTCCTGATCCCGGGTGAGAACGATAGGTTCGGTGAGGAAACCTTCCAAGAGTACCATGGGATGGACAGTGCCCGGTAAGGCCACGAGGCTTTCATCACCCAGCCATTGCCAGGAACGCAGGAACACCTTTTCCTTCAGGGCCTCAAAAACTCTGGCATCCCTATAAAAGGAGGCGGGTAGTGTTTCGGCTTTGGTGATATCCGGATCGATCTCAAACTTGTCCTTCATCTGGCGAATAGCTGTATATTTAGCATAGCTTAAATTTAGGTAATTAAAACGGAATAGTCCGTTGCGTTGGTATTTATGGAGAAAGCTCCTCAGAAAATTGGCCTGCTCATTACCACATCCCTGGTGGTTGGAAACATGATCGGGTCGGGCATTTTTGTATTGCCGGCCGCTTTGGCCGCCTATGGGAGTATTAGCTTGTTGGGATGGCTATTTACCGCAGCCGGGGCCATCGTGTTGGCGAAGATCTTTAGCAACCTCAGTAAACTGGTGGTCAATCGAAGTGGCGGACCCTACATCTACGCCCGTGAAGGTTTTGGCGATTTTATTGGTTTTCTTGTGGCCTGGGGCTATTGGATCTCCATATGGATCACGAACGGCGCCATCGCCATTGCCATCGTAAGTGCGCTTAGTTTCTTTTTTCCTATGCTGAAGTTGGATCCCGTCCTTTCCATGGTCGTTGGGCTGGCCTTTATTTGGTTTTTTACATGGACCAATTCATTAGGAGTGAAGGAGTCGGGCAAGATACAACTGGGCACGACCTTGCTAAAGATCATCCCACTGCTCTTCGTGATCGTGGTAGGCCTGTTTTATTTCGAAACGGATAACTTTCCAACCTTTAACGCGACCGAAGGAAACGATTTCTCTGCCTTGTCGGCCGCTGCCACGCTCACCCTGTTTGCCTTTTTGGGCCTGGAAAGCGCCACTATTCCCGCCTCTCACGTGAAACAGCCGGCACGTACCATTCCCAGGGCCACTTTGCTGGGAACATTGATTGTAACGGGCATCTACATTCTTGGGACCGTCGTGTTGTTTGGCATCCTGCCATGGGAGTTGCTGGTTGATTCGCCGGCACCTTTCGCCGAGGCCGCCAAGCTGATCGGAGGGGAATACGCAGGATACCTCGTGGCGGCAGGTGCCGCCATTGCCGCCATTGGTGCCCTGAACGGTTGGATACTCATTATGGGACAGATCCCCATGGCTACCGCGAAGGATCGATTGTTTCCGGATGTATTCAGCAAAAAAAACAAAAATGGCATACCCTGGTTGGGGCTGGTCATCGGTAGCCTGCTTTCGTCCCTGGTCATGTTCATGAATTACACCGAAGGATTGGTGAAGCAGTTTGAGTTTATGGTGCTCCTCACTACCCTCTGTTGTTTGATTCCCTTTGTATTCGCTGCCGCTTCCTACGTGCTCATCGCCATGAAGGACCAATGGAAAATATCCGGCAAGATCACTACTATCGTATTGGCGTCACTCGGTTTTGCCTATGCGCTGTGGGCGGTTTACGGGTCTGGAAGTGATACGGTTTTTTACGGATTCTTGCTATTGCTCTGCGGAGTACCCTTGTATGTTTACATGAAATGGCGCCGGTAGGCGCGTTACATCTTTAGGTAGAAATCGCCAACCAGTTGGACATAGGCTTCGGTGTAGGTGTGGCGGGCGGTCTCAATGATCAAATTGGTCACGGATGGTATGGTTTTTGTCAGGGAAAATTCGATCAAACTTCTTTTTTCTTCGGAAGCAGGAGCCCCTTGCACCCTGCAAATTCGTTGCGGGAACAATCCTATGGATTGCGCCATTTCCAGGAGTGCGGTTTCTTCTTTCTTCGGAATTATTACCGCAAATCGACCTTCGGGTGATAAGAGGTGATGTGCCGACACCAGCAGATGTTGGAAGGGCATGGCATCGTTGAAACGAGCTTGGTCCCGAGCCGGATCACCCGATCGATAGTCTTCCACATAAAAGGGAGGATTGGAGATGATGAGGTCGTACGATTCGTCTATTTCCGAAGCAAATTCCTGAATCGAGGCATGATAGCAGAAGAGACGATCGCCCCAAGGCGAATTCTCAAAATTTTCGCTGCATTGCTCGTAGGCGTCATGATCGATCTCCACACCATCGATGGTATGAGCGTTGCTTCGTTGGGCCAATTGCAAAGCGATCACTCCGCTACCTGCACCGATATCCAGAATGCTGCCGGGCTTGTGCTCCAATGACGCCCAGGCACCCAGCAGTACGCCATCGGTGCCAATTTTCATGGCACAACGGTCCTGATGGACCGTAAACTGTTTAAAATGGAAAGGTTTGGCCATTAAAGGTAAAGCTCTATGAGTCCCTCAGGGGCTTCCAAAAGGATGGTGCGAGCGTCGCGATCGACTTTTCGGATGATGTCGTCGTTCACCGGGATCAGTACTTCCTTGCCCTGGTGGTCGATCTCAAACAGATGCTGGGCGGTCGCATCATTAACGCCGGTGATCGTCCCTAGCACACCAAAATTCACGTCTTGGGCCTCAAATCCTATGATCTCGTGGTAATAGAATTGGTTGCCACTTAGTTTGGGCAAGAGGTCCAGCGGCAGGTAAAGTTCGCTCCCCAACAGGGATTCGGCATCGTTTTCTGTATGGATCTCGTCAAATTTGATGCGTAGCAAGGAGGACTTATGCAGGGAAATGGATTCAATAAAAAATGGAATCAGACTTTTGCGAACTTCCACAAAAACTGATTCCATTTCTAAAAATTGCTCGGGGTCGTCGGTATCCAACTTAACCAGTAGTTCCCCTCGAAAACTGTATTTTTTAACGATTTTGCCAACGAAGAAACAATCCTTCTTTTGCATGATCGTTTCAGTTTACTCTTCTTCGCTCTTGGCTTCTGCCTCTTCGGCAACAGGAGCTTCTTCGGCTACATCTCCGGGAGTAGCTTCGGTTGCAGCCTCTTCAGTGGCTTCCTCAGCAGCTTCTTCGGCGGCCTCTGCAGCGGCTTCTTCGGCAGCCTCGGCTACACGTGCTTCATTGACCGCTTTTTCAGCAGCAAGCGCCTCTGCTTCGGCTTTTGCTTTCGCATCTGCCAGTTTACCTTCTTTTTCTGCTACTTTCTTAGCTTTCTCTGCCGACCAAATTTTGAATTTGCCTTCGGCCTCCTCTTCGGTCATGGCACCTTTGCGAACGCCTTCTGCCAAATGCTTTTTAAGCATGGCACCTTTGTACGAAAGGATCGCTCTGGCGGTGTCTGTGGGCTGTGCTCCGTTTTGAAGCCACTGCACTGCACTGTCTAGATCCAGGTTGATCTCGGCCGGGTTAACGTTGGGATTATAGGTCCCTAATTTTTCAAGATACTTTCCGTCTCTTTTCGCACGGCCGTCGGCCGCTACGATCCAGTAAAAAGGTTTTCCTTTTTTACCGTGTCTTTGCAATCTAATTTTTACTGCCATTTCAATTAATTTTGGGGTACACGACCCCGGTTTATAATTTTCATAAAGTGCGCAAAGATAGTATAAAATAGGTTGAAAACGAGGTAGATTAAACTTTATTTTTATATTTGTCTCAACCTATAAGACCCAAATCTACTATGAAACGAATAACTTTAATACTGTTCGCCATGGTGATCGCATTCTCAAGTTGTGAGAATGTTGAGAACAATGCACCTGCCCTACAAGGTGAAATAGACAGTATATTCTTCAAAGCATTGGAGGTCCGTGGTCAGCGAAATGACGACGGGACTTTTTCACTTCAGGGGATCAATCAAGATCAGACCATTACCGTTACGGTAGCCGAGAACGAACTGGGCACCTATCTCATGGGAGAAGGACGCGCCAGCAAGGCTACGTATATGGATGGAGAGGGGAACGAATACACCACAGCGCCGTATGGTCAAGGGGTGATCGAACTAACAGACCGCTGTATTTCCTGCGGTTGGCTTACCGGAAGTTTCTGGTTTATCGCGGGAAGAAGCGAGAACGATACGCTGCCCGTGAGTGTCCAGAAAGGAGTTTTCTTTGAAGTTTCCTTCCTGGGAGGTGATCTCAACGAAGGTGGCCCACCGATAGGTAGCGTTACAGCGAGCATCGATGGAGTTCCGTTCGATGCCAACTCTGTTACCGCCGACGAGGATGGTGTGTCTATCATCATCGAAGGACTGGAAGGAACCGAAGGATTACGACTGCAGGTACCTTCCAATATAGTTTCGGGGAACTACTTCCTGCCAAGAGCTGGATTCTCGGCGGCCTACATCAATGACGGTGAGGTTTTCGAAGCCGATGACGGCGGAATCGTTTCTGTGAATTTCAACGACCAGAATGATCGAAAGATCTTATTATTCTTTAATTTCGAAGCCAATGGCAAAGTGATTTCTTCGGGAAGAGCAGGCGCCAATTACTAAGAAAAAATGAAGACCAAATACAACCGGGCCCATGGCCCGGTTTTTTGTTTATAACCTGCTTTTTTTGTGCACAACTTTACTTCCGTCAAATCATAGGTTTGCTTATTTTTACTTCGGCGTGATCAAACGCCACCAGAAAGCCCGATAAAGGCATCACAATAAGAAATCGTCCCGGTTCCAGGGATCCTCAGAACGACGCACATGTATTTGATTTTCGATACCGAGACCACTGGTCTTCCCAAACGATATAACGCCCCGGTAAGCGACACCGATAACTGGCCGCGCTGTATCCAGATCGCCTGGCAGCTGCACGATGAGATGGGTCGTTTGCTGGAACACCAGGAGCATCTGGTGATTCCCGATGGTTTCGACATTCCCTACGACAGTGAACGAATCCACGGAATCTCTACTGCGTTGGCCACCGAGAAAGGTCTGCCTTTGGAGAAGGTTGCCACCCAATTCCGGGAAGTGCTGGCCAAGGCAAAGTTTGTTGTAGGGCAGAACGTAGGGTTTGATGTGAACATCATGGGGTGCGAATTGTACCGACTGGGAATGGACGACCCCATGCCCAACATGGCCGTTCTGGACACCTGTACCGAAACCACGGCTCAATTGTGCCAACTGCCCGGAGGACGTGGCGGGAAATTCAAACTCCCTACACTTACAGAGCTGCATCAGTTTTTGTTTGATCAACCATTCGATGAAGCGCATAACGCTTCTGCGGACGTGGAAGCCACCTCTCGTTGCTTCTTTGAATTGGTGCGTCGCTCTGTCTTTACTGTTGAGGAACTAGATGTTCAGCCCGATTACTTCGAAAAATTTGGCAAGGAAAATCCGGTGACCATCCCTATCATTGGGCTAAAACACATCAACTTGCGGGAGGCTTCGGAGAAGATCCGAAAGGAACTGGAGTCGGAGTTGGACACCGTCGAGATCTCTTCCGAAGAAATAAAGGAAAACATTGCCACCCTGGCCGATGCTCCCTTCGCGCATTTACACAATCACTCGCAATTCTCCATTTTGCAGTCTACTTCGTCGACCATGGACCTCGTGAACGCGGCCGTTGCCAATCAAATGCCTGCGGTGGCACTTACCGACAGTGGAAATATGATGGGGGCCTTTCACTTTACCAAGGCCGTGAATGATTACAACAAATCCCTGGCTCAAAAAGAAGTGGCAGAAGGGGAAGAACCTCCCAAAGAAATTAAAGCTATCGTGGGTTGTGAGTTCTTTGTTTGTGAAAACCACCAGGACCGTACCCACAAGGATAACGGCTATCAAATGGTGCTGCTGGCCAAGAACAAGAATGGGTACCACAATCTGGCTAAAATGGCTTCGATTGCCTACACGGATGGGTTTTATTATGTTCCGCGGATCGATAAGGACGTGATCTCGACCTATAAGGACGATATCATGGTGCTTACAGGTGGCTTGTACGGTGAGATCGCCTCCAAAGTACTGAACATTGGTGAAAAGCAGGCAGAAGAAGCGTTGTTGTGGTGGAAGGAGCAGTTTGGAGACGACCTCTACATCGAGATCATGAGACACGATCAGGAGGATGAACGTCGGGTGAATGCCGTATTGGTAAATTTCTCCAGGAAACACAACATCCGCCTGGTGGCCTGTAACAATACGTATTATATCGATAAGGATGACGCCAATGCACACGATATCCTGTTGTGCGTAAAAGATGGCGAGAAACAGGCGACGCCCATTGGGCGTGGACGCGGTTATCGCTACGGGCTCCCCAACCAGGAGTATTATTTCAAGTCGCAGGAGGCCATGAAGGAACTCTTCAAGGACCTGCCTGAGGCCATTCATACCATTTCTGAGATCATTGACAAGATCGAGCCCTTTAGCCTGGCTAGAAACGTATTGCTGCCCAATTTTGGAATTCCGGAGGAGTTTTTGGTTGCTGAAGACGCCGATGGTGGTAAACGTGGCGAGAATAAATACTTGCGCCATCTCACCTATATGGGCGCCGAAAAGCGCTATTCTGAATTGACCGATGAGATCAAAGAACGATTGGATTTTGAATTGGAGGTTATTGCCAATACGGGTTATCCAGGGTACTTTTTGATTGTTCAGGACTTTATCGCCGAGGCACGTAAGATGGGGGTGTCTGTTGGTCCGGGACGGGGTTCGGCCGCAGGAAGTGCTGTTGCGTATTGCCTGGGGATCACCAATATCGATCCTATCAAGTACGACCTGCTGTTTGAGCGGTTCCTCAATCCGGATCGTGTGAGTATGCCTGATATCGACATCGACTTCGATGACGAGGGGCGAAGCAAAGTAATGGACTACGTGATCGAAAAGTACGGTGCCAATCAGGTAGCACAGATCATCACCTACGGAACTATGGCGGCCAAATCGTCTATTCGGGATACCGCAAGGGTGCTCGACCTGCCTTTGAACGACGCCGACCGCATCGCCAAGTTGATCCCGAACATGACCAAGCTCAACAAGATCTTTGGCATGGACGACAAGACCTTGCGCACCAAGTTTCGAAGCGACGAGTTACCTAAGGTGAACGAATTGCTCACCCTTTCGCAGGGGGACGATCTGGGCGCGCAGACGATCAACCAGGCGAAGGTACTGGAAGGGTCGGTGAGAAATACGGGGATTCATGCCTGTGGGGTGATCATTACGCCGGACGACATCAACAATTTTGTGCCTATTGCGACAGCAAAGGACTCCGATCTGTATGTGACCCAGTTTGACAACTCGGTGGTTGAAAGTGCCGGGCTGTTGAAGATGGACTTCCTTGGATTGAAGACCTTGACGCTTATTAAGGACACGGTGAAGATCGTAAAACACAAGCATGGGGTGGAATTGGATCCTGACAACTTCCCGCTGGATGATGAAAAGACCTATGAGCTTTTCCAACGGGGAGACACGGTGGGGATCTTCCAGTACGAATCGGCCGGTATGCAAAAGCATATGAAGGATCTGAAGCCTACGGTGTTTGCCGATCTCATCGCCATGAATGCACTCTACCGTCCGGGGCCCATGGAATACATCCCGAGTTTTATTCGTCGTAAGCATGGCGATGAGGAGATCGAGTACGACCTCCCTGCTATGGAAGAGTACTTACAGGAAACCTACGGGATCACGGTTTACCAGGAGCAGGTGATGCTGCTGTCGCAGAAATTGGCCGGTTTTACCAAGGGTGAGGCCGATGTACTTCGGAAGGCCATGGGGAAGAAGCAAAAGGCGGTGTTGGACAAGATGAAGCCCAAGTTCTTGGATCAGGCTGGAGCCAAGGGACATGACGTTGAAAAACTGAACAAGATCTGGAAGGACTGGGAGGCCTTTGCAAGTTACGCCTTCAATAAATCGCACTCTACCTGTTATGCCTGGATTGCTTACCAAACGGCTTATTTGAAGGCACATTACCCGGCCGAGTATATGGCAGCGGTTTTGAGCAACAATATGAACGATATCAAGCAGGTGACCTTTTTCATGGAGGAGTGTAAGCGCATGGGACTTGAGGTATTGGGACCGGATGTGAATGAATCTTTTTACAAGTTTACGGTAAACGATGAGGGAGCCGTGCGTTTTGGAATGGGTGCTATCAAGGGCGTTGGCGGTAATGCGGTGGCGACCATTGTGGAACACCGCAAGGATGGAAAGTACAAGAGTATTTTCGACCTGGCCAAGCGGATCGATTTGCGGGCTGCTAATAAGAAAGCTTTTGAAAACTTAGTGCTGGCTGGCGGTTTTGATAGCTTCGGAACCCATCGGGCGCAATACATGCATGACGACGGAAACGGGGTATTGTTCTTCGAAAAGGTGTTGCGTTTCGCAGCCAAGTACCAGGAGACACAGAATTCGTCGCAGGTGAGCTTGTTTGGGGATGCCAGTGAGGTGCAGATCCCGGAACCTGAGGTGCCGCCTTGCGAAGAATGGGGTACCATGAAAAAGCTGAAGCAGGAAAAAGAGGTAGTTGGGGTGTATATCTCGGGACATCCACTCGATGATTTTAAAACGGAGATCGAGAACTTCTGCAATGTGAAGGTGAGCGATTTTTATACTATGGAACGGTTTATCAACCGGGAGGTGTGCTTTGGCGGCGTGGTGACAGAAGTGCAGCACCGGGAAAGCAAGGCCGGTAAGGGCTGGGCGATCTTTACGGTGGAGGACTACACAGATAGTTATGAGTTCAAGATTTTTGGGGAAGAGTACTTGAAGTGGCGACACTTTTTAGTGCCCAATTCGTTTGTATATGCCCGGGTGTTTATCAAAGAAGGATGGGTCAATCGGGAAACCGGCAAGAAGAGCGACCCGCGTATGCAGTACAACCATTTTGCCATGCTTCAGGATGTGATGGAGCACCAGGCCAAGAAATTGACCATACAGTTGCCGATCGAATCGTTGCAGGAGCAGCGCATCCAGCAACTTAAGAAACTATTTAAAAGTCATAAGGGGGATGCCCAGCTGCATTTTACTATGTACGACCGGGCCGACAAGGTGAAGTTGAACATGCCAAGCCGAAAGCACAAGGTGTCCATAAGCAAAGAATTGTTGAATGCCTTGAGAGAAGAAGAGGTGCCGTTTAAATTGAATTGATAGTGTTTGCTGAATACTGTCCGCTGGAACTCCGGTCAGGGATTGCCCACTTTCGCCGAGGCTTCGGTGGATGAGTAGACTTGGAAGAACTTGATCCACTCGGGCAGGGATTGGAGGAAGTTACCCCGCCTTGGCCGTTCGGCAACGGACGGGCAGGCGTGTAACCCGGAAAGCCCGACCGTGGAGTAGAGCGGAGCTCACTTCACGAGGCCCGCATCATAAGAAAAATCAATCTGTACATTGCTGAAACTGATGCTTTGGCTGTAAGTTTTGGAATAAAATATGACTACTTTTGCATAACAATTAAAAATGAAAAGAAATGGCTTTAGAAATAACAGACGCAACTTTTGAAGAAACCGTATTGAACAGTGACAAGCCCGTTATGGTCGATTTTTGGGCGGCCTGGTGCGGACCTTGCCGAATGGTGGGACCCATCATTGACGAGCTGAGCAACGAATACGATGGAAAGGCTGTGGTTGGAAAGGTAGATGTAGATGCCAACCAGGAGTTTGCTGCCAAGTTTGGGGTACGCAATATCCCGACTGTATTGGTCTTCAATAACGGGGAATTGGTAGGACGCCAGGTAGGTGTTGCTCCCAAGAACGTATATGCGGAAGCTCTTGACGGTCTCTTGAACTAGTTGGGCGACGCATCGGTTAAAAGTGACTTAAAAAATAGTATGGAAAGGCTCTCGATTGGGAGCCTTTTCTTATTTTAGTGCTCTATTGGGTCTGGCGCAGGAGACCGTCATTACTTCATTGTATGAATCTACGATTGCGCTCGTGGGACAGCTTAAGAATTATGGATAAGAAACAAAAGTTACAAGATAAGATCGACAATCAGCAAATGGAGGATCGCACCATATTCCTGTGGGGAATGGTGGACGACCGTAGCGCGCGTCATGTGGTGGATCGACTGATGTACCTGGATTCGATCAATAACGATGAGATCAAACTCTACATCAACAGTCCGGGAGGGTATGTAACCTCCGGATTTTCCATGTATGATACCATACGATCTATCAAGAGTCCGGTGTCGACCATTTGTACGGGACTGGCCGCTTCGATGGGGAGTATCCTGCTTTCGGCAGGTGAGAAGGGGCGACGTTTTATTCAGCCGCATGCCCGGGTCATGATCCATCAGCCCAGTGGTGGTGCTCGCGGGCAGGCGAGTGATATTGAGATCACGGCCCAGGAGATTTTGAAGACCAAGGAATTGAGTGCCCAGATCCTGGCCGAGAATTGTGGCCAGAAAGTTGATAAGGTCATGAAGGATTTTAATCGTGACCACTGGATGGGTGCCGAGGAAAGTGTGGCGTATGGGATTGTTGATGGGGTTGTTGGTGATTAGTGAGTAGTGATTGGTGAGTAGTGATATGTTTGTCAGCAATGGATCATAAGGATTTAGATGTTTGGAAGAAGAGCATGAAGTTGGTGGAATTGGTATATGATTTCAGCCGAACTTTT
>JBCCHR010000051.1:0-11964 GCA_039028655.1 Bacteroidota bacterium | reverse complement strand
ACCATTTTTTGAATGCCAACTGTTAACAAAAGGAAATATTTTTGTGAATGCCCCTCTTTTACAGTTCTTTGTCCCTGGCTTCCTCCCGCATTTTGTCGATGTTCTCCTTCGTAAGCATGTAGTCTTTGATGTCCTTTTTTCGCCAGCGGTGATAGATGAAAAGTGGCATCCAAACGAAGAAGAGCCCAACTACCGAAATGCCAATGCAAAACTCGGAAGTCTTGGGATCGTCTGCGCCTACATACAAGCCATATCCAAAAACGCCGATGATGGCCAGAAATATCAGGATCAATAGGCGTCGCATGGCTTAGAGGTCCAGTTTTAGATGGAGTTCGGTCAATTGTTCGGCATCGATCGTGGCCGGTGCATCGATCATCACATCCCGTCCCGAATTGTTCTTAGGGAAGGCGATAAAATCGCGGATGGTTTCTTGTCCGCCCAGGATGGCAACCAATCGGTCCAGTCCAAAAGCGATTCCGCCATGTGGAGGAGCACCGTACTGAAATGCGTCCATGAGAAATCCGAACTGGGCTTTGGCTTCTTCCGGGCTAAAACCGAGGTAATCGAACATCTGCGACTGCACTTGTTTGTCGTGAATACGAATGGATCCACCGCCAATCTCGTTTCCGTTGAGCACCAGGTCGTATGCGTTGGCTTTTACCGCTCCGGGGTCGGTTTTTAACAACTCCATTTGTCCGGGTTTGGGCGAGGTGAATGGATGGTGCATGGCGTGGTATCGCTCGGTTTCCTCATCCCATTCCAACAATGGGAAATCGACTACCCACAAGGGGGCAAATTCGTTGGCTTTTCGCAATCCAAGGCGTTCGGCCAGTTCCATGCGCAGGGCGCTCAATTGGGCTCGTACCTTGTTGGTTTCCCCAGACAGCACGCAGATGAGGTCTCCTTTTTGGGCGCCGGTGGCTTCGGCCCATTGGGCCAGGTCGGTCGCGTCGTAAAATTTGTCGACGGACGATTTATAGGTGCCGTCATCATTGCAGCGTACGTATACCATGCCGAGGGCTCCCACTTGGGGGCGTTTTACCCAATCGATCAATTTGTCGATCTCTTTTCTGGAATAGCTATTCCCGCCGGGAACCGCGATACCAACGACGAGTTCGGCCTGGTTGAATACATTAAAATCTTTATGTTGAGTAACCTCGTTGAGCTCTCCGAATTCCATCCCAAATCGAATGTCGGGCTTGTCGTTCCCATATTTTTGCATGGCCTCGTCGTAGGTCAATCTCGGGAAGGCACCCATTTCCACGCCATTGATCTCTTTCAGTAAATGACGGGTGAGTCCTTCGAAGGTATTCAGGATGTCTTCCTGTTCTACGAAGGTCATTTCGCAATCGATCTGGGTAAATTCCGGTTGGCGATCGGCACGAAGGTCTTCGTCTCTAAAGCACTTCACGATCTGGAAGTACTTGTCCAAACCACCTACCATAAGGAGTTGCTTGAACGTTTGGGGCGACTGAGGAAGTGCGTAGAACTGTCCTTCGTTCATACGGCTGGGGACCACGAAGTCCCTGGCACCTTCGGGTGTCGATTTTATGAGATACGGGGTCTCTACTTCCACAAAATCCTGGGAAGAGAGATAGTTGCGAACGGCCATAGTGACCTTATGGCGAAACACCAGGTTCTCGCGCACCGGGGCGCGACGAATGTCCAGATAGCGATATTTCATGCGCAAATCCTCGCCGCCGTCGGTATCGTTCTCGATGGTGAATGGCGGTGTAACGGCTTCGTTCAAGATAACCAGTTGGGAGACCAATACTTCGATATCGCCGGTGGGCATCTTAGGGTTTTTGGACTCTCGCTCGATCACGGTTCCCGTAACCTGGATCACAAATTCCCGTCCCAGACCTACGGCTTTTTCCATCACCTCTTTGGACGTGCGTTCCTCGTCGAAAATTAGCTGCGTGATTCCATACCGATCCCTAAGATCGACCCAGACAACAAAGCCTTTATCCCTTGATTTCTGGACCCAACCGGCCAGAGTGACCTCCTCATTTACGTTGGCTAAACGGAGCGCGCCATTGGTATGCGTTCTGTACATTTTTTTGTTTATTCTGAAAGAATTGCAAATTTAACAAGTTCTGGGGGGATAACCTTGGATTTTTAGTAGTTACTGATTTGAGGCTCAGTGGGGTTGATGGAAATGATAGTAAAACAACGTATTCACTGAAAAAAAAGCAATGAATCATTCGTTTAAATGAATAATTAAAAGTAATTTCGGGTAATTAACTTAAACTTAATAATTATGAAACAAAACAACCTAACGAACAGGATCTTCCTGTTCCTATTGCTTTTGCCCTGCTTTGTATTCGCACAAAATACGATTTCGGGAAAGGTGAGCATGGACAATGGTGATCCTGTTGCCTTTGCAAACGTAATTGAAAAGGGAACGTCGAACGGTACCACCACCGATATCGACGGTATGTACACCATAGATGTGTCCGGTTTACCAGCCACCCTTGAATTCTCGTCATTAGGATTTACCACCATCGAGCAGTCTGTAAGCTCGGCTGGCACTGTGAATGTGACGATGGCCGAATCTGCTGAATCCCTGGATGAGGTAGTGGTAACGGGACTAGCAACGTCCACCAAACGATCGAATGCAGCCAACGCGGTAGCTTCCATCAAAGCGGCCGAACTGACCGGAGTTACCAACCAGTCGGGACTCGATGCCGCACTCTACGGAAAATTTAATGGAGCCGAGATCAAAGCCAACTCCGGTGCTCCCGGAGGTGGACTCTCGATGCGATTGAGAGGGGTTACTTCCATCTTTGGAGACCAACAACCACTTTTCATCGTAGACGGAGTGTATGTGGACAACTCTACCATTGGATTAGGAAACAACGTGGTGAGTTTGGCCGCCGGAGGAGGAAATCCATCCACCAACCAGGATGACGCCTCTAACCGTATCGCCGATATCGACCCGGAGGACATTGAAAATGTAGAGATCCTGAAAGGAGCCTCTGCAGCTGCCATCTACGGTTCGCGAGCTGCGGGTGGGGTAGTGATCATTACCACCAAGCGTGGTAGAAGAGGCGACCCTAAAGTGACATTCTCACAAGTATTAGGTGTCCGGAGTCCGACCCGACTATTAGGATTGAGAGACTGGGACCAAAGTGAGATCGAGGCCCTTGGAGGACCGGCCAACTTTGACCTGAACAACCTTCGCGATTATGAAGCTGAGTTGTTCGATCACCAGCGAGTTTCGTATACAACACGATTTACAACGGCGGGAGCCGCAGATAAGACCGACTATTTCTTTGGAGTTACTCACAAGAACGAACCCGGTTTGGTTGACAACACCGGTTATGTGAAGAGTTCGGTTCGTTTGAACATCGGACAGAAGTTTACCGACTGGTTCGATATTTATGTAACGTCCAACTATATCAATTCGAAATCGGACCGAGGATTCTTTAACAACGGTAACGCTAACAGAACCATTGGTTATGCCTTGGCTTTTACCTATCCTTGGGAGAACCTTTCTCCAACCGATGGCGTATTTCCACAGGGAGGAGCTGGTTCCAATGTATTGGAGACGACAGAGATTACCACCAACCGTGAGGAGATCAATCGTTTTATCGGATCGGCTACGTCCAACCTGAAATTGATCAACACGGATATGAACCGATTGAAATTAGTACTTCAAGGAGGTTTCGACCAGTATACGTTGAGAACTACCAGTATTTTCCCGAAGGCGCTGTCTTATTTCAGAGACCCTAGTTCTTTGGGTGGTGTGGCTATTTCCGGAACCACGGTAAATACCAACTTCAACCTTTCTGCCTTCCTGGTACACAATTTGGACCTGGACAATGGGTTGAGCTTCACTACACAGTTTGGTAACTTCCTTCAGGACTTCCGAAGAAATACAGTGATCACGATCGCTACCGGATTGAACGGTTCGCAGACCAACCTTGGACAATCGTCCAACGTGTCTACACAGCAAACGATCGTTCCACAAAAGGATACAGGATTCTTTGGACAGACCGAGATCAACTTTAAGGATATGATCATCGCCACCGGAGGTATCCGTGGGGATAAATCGACCAACAACGGTGATGCCAATGAGACCAATTACTATCCAAAAGGTAACCTGGCGATCAACATCCATAAGTTCGACTTCTTTGGAGAAGGTATCGTGAGTACTTTGAAGCCACGTGTGGCTTATGGTGAGGCAGGACGCTTCCCTAATTTTGATGATAGATTCTCTCTTCAGAACGCTCAGTTCATCGGTGCTACGCCACTAGGCGGTAGTGCAGGGGTGAGCCCGGCCAACTTGAGAGGTAATCCGGATATTGGACCGGAGCGTCAAAAGGAATTGGAGTATGGTTTGGATCTTGGAGTATTGAACAATCGTTTCTCTGTGGAAGCTAGTTTCTACATAAAAACCATTGACGACCTATTGATCGAGGCTGACGTGCCTACTTCTTCCGGATTTACAACCAAAGTAATTAACGGTGGTGAATTGGAGAACAAAGGAATCGAATTGGCGTTGAACGCTGCCATCTTCGATACCGAAGACTTTACATGGAACACCAACATCAAGTGGTGGAAGAACAAATCGGAGATCACTCGCCTGGACGTGCCTAGCTTCCAGGAAGGTGGATTTGCTGCTTCCCTGGGTACCTTCCTTATTGAAGAAGGATCCAGTGCTACGCAGATCGTAGGTAACTACATCGCCAGTGATTTTACAGCTGCTCAAATTGCCGAGATGGATCCTGATGGAGACGGACTTATCGTACTGGGTAACGCGGAGCCAGATTTCCAGACTACGATGTTCAATCAATTGTCTTATAAGAATTGGGATCTTACCTTCCTATGGCACTGGAAGAAAGGTGGAGATGCGATCAACCTTACGACGCTTCTTACCGACCTGGCCGGAACTTCGTTCGATTACGACGATACCGGACTGGATCCAACAGGAGAACTTACCAATGGTCAGTATCGCGCAAGCCGCGCCTTTGCCGACACGAGATTGGTAGTAGAGGATGCAACTTACGTTCGACTTCGTGAGATCGGGTTGTTCTTTACCTTCCCTGATGGATGGATCAAGTTTACAGACCAGGTGAAAGTGGGAGTTTCTGGTAGAAACCTCATTAACATCTTCGACTATAATAGTTATGACCCTGAATCGTCAAACTTTGGTAACAACGTTTTGGCGAACAATGTTGAGGTAACTCCTTACCCTGCGTCGAAGTTTGTGAACTTTCACCTAAATGTTAATTTTTAAAAAAGGAAACTATGAGAAATACAATATTTAAAGTCATTCTTTTTTGCGCGGTGCTCATATTTCCCGCATGTGAATTAGAAGAGATCGATAACCCGAACGCACCGACCATAGAGAGTTTCGAAGAAGGTGCTTCCCAAGCTGACGTGCAGTTGCTTGCCGTAGGTCTTGAGGCTGTAATTCGAAACGATCTTGCGTTCCACTATGATACTGTGAGTATTTTGGCTCGCGAGTATTACGACCTTACCGGGGTAGATCCCCGATATACCGGAGAGCTTTTGAAAGGACCTCTTGACAATAATGGATTCTTAACAACTCGTGCCTTTGCCGCCTGGTATAAAGTGGTGAAGTCGGCCAATATCCTGATCACCGCCGTTCAGAATTCGCAAGCCGGATTTAGCGATGCCGAGAAGAACGGGTACTATGGTTTTGCCAATACCATGAAAGCCTACGCGCTTTTAATGGTGGCCAACCGTCAGTTCGAAAACGGTATTCGCCTGGACGTTACCGATCCGGATAATTTAGGACCTATCGTGGGATACAGTGAGGCACTCACTGGCATCATGGCGGTTCTCAATGAAGGGTTTGCCAACTTGAATAACGCGCCAGGGAACTTCGATTTCGACATCAGTGATGGATTTGCCGGTTTCGATACGCCTGCTTCCTTTGCCACATTCAATCGTGCGGTGGCTGCCCGTGTAGCGCTCTACCAGGGCAATATGGCAGAAGTTCGCAATTTGTTGAATGCTTCCTTCCTGGATATCAATGGTGATATGTTTGTTGGACCTGCTCACGTATTTGGACTTACCGGTAACGATATTTCTAATACGCAGTACCACGTGCCAAACCAATCTGGTGAGGAGTTCATGATCCACGATTCGTGGGTGGCCGAGGCTGAAGAAGGCGATGCTCGTGTGGCTGAAAAGGCTAGCTTGTTCCTGGATGGGGATGGCAATCCAGCCACCCAGTCTTTTGATGGACTATCCGGGGACTATCAGATCGCCTTGTACGATAGCAACGTAGATCCTGTTTACCTGATTCGCAACGAGGAATTGATCCTTATGTATGCTGAAGCGCAAGTAGACAACAATACGGGTGAGGCTCTGGCCGCGATCAATCGTGTGCGTAACAATGCAGGAATTGGTGATTATACCGGTGATACCGATAGTACATCTTTGATCGAAGAGATCCTTCGTCAGAGAAGGTATTCACTGCTTGCCGAAGGACATCGCTGGATCGACCTTCGTCGTTTGGGCAGATTGAATGCTACTTACGTTCCGCTGGATAGAACTGGTGATAATATCATCAATCAATTTCCAACACCTTTTAACGAAGGACTCTAGTGGATTAGCTATTCCGGATCTTCCGGAAATCCCAAAAGAAAACCCGTTCAGCAACGCTGAACGGGTTTTTTGTTATACCGGATCCACCAGGGGTGTTTCCTGTTTTTTCGGTCGGGTACGCCACCTTCGAATGCGTATCTTCAATCGATACACGAGGAAGAACAGCGCTGGAACGATAATTAGCGTGAGGAAGGTCGCAATGATCAATCCATAGATCACTGCCCAGGCCAATGGCCCCCAGAAGATCACGTTATCACCACCCAGGTAGAACTTCGGATCAAATTCAGAAAAAAGACTGAAAAAGTCGATGTTCACACCGATCGCCAATGGGATCAGTCCCAGTACGGTGGTGATCGCTGTCAGGATCACAGGGCGCAAACGAGCTCGCCCTCCCTGTATAATGATCTCTTTCACCTGTTCCTTGGACAGCAAAGCATTGTCGTCCAGGTCGAGTTCAACGATCTTCCGATCGATGAGCAACTGCGTATAGTCCAGCAATACCACACTGTTGTTTACGACAATTCCCGCCAGGGATATGATTCCCATCATCGTCATCATGATCACAAAGGATGCCCCGGTGAGGAGAATACCTCCAAATACCCCAATAAAGCTGAGGAAGATGGAGATCATAATGATCGTTGGTTTAGAGATCGAACTAAACTGGAAGATGAGGATCAGGAAGATCAATCCCAGACCGGCCATAAAGGCGCCGTTGAGAAAAGTCTGCTGTTTTTCCTGTTCTTCGATCTGGCCTGTATAGTTGAATTTAACCCCTTCTGGCGTGCCTTCAAAGCTATCCATCTCCACCTGGATTTGATTAACGATAGCCGCTGCATCAATAAATCCGGGGGCAAGGGCCGAATACAGTGTTACAACCCGACGGTTGTCCCTGTGTTTGATGGCACTAAAAGAAGAAGTGTTCTTTTGATTAGCGACTGCCGACACCGGCACTTCTTTTATGATGCCTGTATTTTGGTCCTTGAACGTAATGTTTTGATTAAACAAGGCGGACGCATCGTAGCGTTCATTCGTATCAAATCGAACGTAAATATCATAATCCTCACCGTCCTTTTTATACACTCCGGCTTTTTCTCCAAAGAGAGATCGCCGTAGTTGGTTTCCAACCAGCCCAACCGGAACGCCAAGTTCTCCCGATTTTTGTCGATCCACTTCCACCTGCATCGAAGGTTTACCCTTGTTCACATCAATCTTCAGTTCGTCGATTCCGGGAACATTCTTGGCATTGATAAAGTTTCGCATGCGCTCGGCAGTGGCGATCAACTCTTCGTAATTCTGCCCTTCGATCTCGATGTTGATCGGATATCCGGCTGGTGGACCCACCGCGTCTTTCTCCACGGAGATCGCTACCCCGGGGTAAATGCCTTTCAAGGCCTCCTGTACGCGCTTGCGTAGCACTTCACTGTCTTTTCCTTTTCTGAATTTATACTCCCGCATCGTCGCCGTGATCTTGGCACGATGTGGCATTTCTGCTGAGCTTCCACCATCGGTCTGCGGGTTACCGGCACCTTCTCCTACTTGCGATACGGCCGATTCCACCAGGAAGTTATAGTCTTTGGTTTCCAGGTATTCAGAATTGTTCACCTCCTGGTACACGCGTAGCTCGATCTCCTTGGTAATGGCATTGGTCTTGTCGATATCGGTACCCTCCGGGTATTCGATGTATACAATGATCTGGTTAGGCGTATTGTCAGGGAAGAATTCTACCGGAACCGTTCCTTTTCCAAAAGCGGCATACCCAAATGATCCCATGGTGAATATGAGCAGTACAAAGATTCCAACCACAAATGCGACCGGACGATATCCTCCCAACGCATAGGTTAAGAATCGTTTGTAACCGCTTTCTATTCGGGTCAATATTTTCTTCTGAAAACCAAGCGCCAGATTCTTCAATACATAGCGGTACACCCAGAACATAATGGCCACCACGATAATGAGCGACCCCAGTGCACGCACCGCCCCGCCGATCAACATGATAAAGATCCCGATGGGTACCATGATGGCCGTTAAACGGATGAGTTGCTTCCTGTTCAATACACGTTCACCTACTTCCATGAACTTGGATACCAGCATGGAGTTGATAAAGATGGCTACGAAGAGCGAAGAACCTAAAACGACCGACAAGGTGATCGGGAAATAGATCATAAACTCTCCCATCACACCGGGCCACATCCCTAGCGGTACGAAGGCCGCCACCGTGGTTACCGTCGAAATTATGATGGGGAATGCAATTTCTCCAATTCCCTTCTTCGCTGCCTTAATGCGGGACATGCCTTCCTCGTCCATGAGGCGATACACGTTCTCCACAACCACAATCCCGTTGTCCACCAGCATCCCCAGTCCCATGATCAAGGCAAACAGGATCATGGTGTTCATGGTATATCCCACCGCCGATAGGATCATGAAACTCATAAACATCGACATTGGGATCGCGAATCCTACGAATAATGCGTTTCTAAATCCGAGGAAGAACATCAATACCGTAACCACCAGGATGATCCCGAATATAATGTTATTCACCAAGTCACTTACCTGGTTCTCCGTCTTGGCCGATTGGTCATTGGCTTTGGTGATCAACAGGTTGGGTGGTAACACTTCTTTGGCGTCTTCCAAGATCTTGTCGATCTTCTCCACCGCCTCGATCATGTTTTTCCCGGAGCGTTTTTTAACGTCCAGCATCACCACACTTTCACCTTCCTCCCGGGCATAGGTCGTCTTGTCTTCTTCTTCAAATCGGATCTCTGCGATATCACGCAAATAAATGGCATCGCCGTTTTCAGATTTTACCACGAAGCCTTCAAGTTCCGAGGGCTTTTCGATCTCTCCCAGCACTCGGATAGTTCGGCGTTGACCGCTGGAGATGAGGTTCCCTGCTGAGATAGTGGTGTTCTCATTCCGGATCGAATTGATCACATCGTCAAAGCTTACCTTGGCAGCCATCATTTTGTAAATGTCCACGGCTACTTCCACCTCTTTTTCCTGGGCCCCGCGAATGTCGGCCGCCTTGATCTCGTCCAAAGCTTCTATCTCATCCTGGAGGTATTCGGCAAACTCCTTCAAGCGCTCCACCGGATAGTCTCCCCGAATGTTGATGTTCAAAATTGGCATTTCTTCAGACAGGCTCAAATCGAACACATTGGGTTCCACCTTCGCATTGTTAAAGGTAGGCCAGTCCTCGTTGGAGGTTTCACTATCCACCTCGTCCTTCACCTTCTGCTTGGCCTGTTCGACCGTGATGTTCTCATCAAATTCGACCGTGATGATCCCGTAATCCTCCTGGGAGGTGGACAGGATCTCCACGACATTCGAAATGTTCCGCAACTTATCTTCCAGTGGATCGATGATCAGACGCTCAATGTCTTCCGCAGTATTACCAGGATAAGGCACCGAAATATAGATCTTCGTTTCATTGATCTCCGGGAAATTTTCCCTTGGCATACTAAAATAAGCTCCCAGTCCGAGTGCCAGGAAAATGGAGATCATCACCCAAATAATGGTGGGATTGTCGATTGCCCAACTGGACAGTCGAAACTCCTTATCTACTTGCTTTTTCTTTTTTGCACTCATCCTTAGTAGTTTAAGATTTTCACTTCCTGTCCGTCTTTCACGCTACGGGCTCCTTCCACGATGATCTCATCACCGGGTGCAAGACCCTCCAGTACTTCGATATAATCGCCCTGGGATTTACCGGTTGTAATGATCTGAACTTTGGCCAGCGCCTTGTTTTCCGCCCCATTGGAGATCGCCTTATACACATATTGCTCATTGTTGGCGTTCTCAGAGATCACGTTAAGAGGAATCAGGATGGCGTTCTCACTCGAGTAATCGTTGATACGTACTCTTGCCGAAAGATTGGGTTTCACCGTTCCATCGTCGTTGGGTACGTCCACTTCGATCGAGAATGACCGATTGTTAGGGTTGATGTAGTTCCCGGTTTGTCTTACTTCGGAAGTCAACGTTTCTCCAATCATCGGGATGTCGATCGACACCTCTTTCCCAGGGATCACACTCGACAGATAGCGCTCAGGCACGTCCGCCTTCACATACATATCTTTCAGGTTCACAATTCGGAAAACTCCTTGTCCCGGAGCTACCACCGTTCCCTGATCGGTGATCACATCGTCGATCACTCCGGAAAACGGGGCGCGAATCGCGGTTTTACCTAACTGACTTCTCAACTGGTCCACGGCGTTCTGCGCCGACTCATAGCTGGCTTTGGCTTGCAAATACTGGATCTCCGAACCAATGTTTTGCTCCCACAAACGCTGTTGCCGTTCGTAAGTCGTCTTGGCCAATTGCGCCTGTACTTCCAACTGGCTAACCTGGCTACCCAAACCGCCGTCGTCGATACGTGCCAGGGTCTGTCCCTTGCGCACACGATCTCCCTCTTTTACCAATACTCTAGTAAGTGTTCCCTGGTATTCCGGATAGATAATAACATTCTGCTTGGTTTCAACATTTCCCTGGATCTCAATAAAGTGACGGAAAACGGTATCTTTCAAGGTATGTGTGGTAACCAATGAGGAATTATCGGTAGTATCCAGCCTTTTGATGGCATCGTCCAACTTCTTCAAGTCGTTCTGAATCTCCGTCTGCTTCGTCTTGATCTCGGCTCGCAGGGCCCGAATATCCGCAAGATTTTCTTCAGCAATCAAATCGTCTACAGATTGCTTCTCTGCACCACCTCCACAAGAAGCGAGCAGTAGGACTGTAAGTAGGGATAGCATTAATTTTTTCATGTTTCTGATGTATTGTGTGATTAGTTTCTTAATTGTGGTGTATTGAGTACGGTTTCCAGTTGAGCCTTGCTATTGATCAAGGTCAACATGGATTGAAAATATTGTTGTTGGGCCGTGTAGAGTTGCAACTGTGCCTGCCGCAGATCGAAACTCGTGGCCAACCCTTCCGTGAACTTCACCTGGTTTTTACCCTCGATGCGCTCCGAAAGGGAAAGGTTCTTTTTTGAATTTTCGTAATTCTCTATGGCAAACTGATAGTCGCTCTTGGCTGTGTTTAACTCCAGGCGGATGTTCTCCATGGTCTCCTTCAGCTCGGTCTCGGCTTGCTCCAGTGCAATTTTGGCGCGTTGGGTTCTGGCACCGCGCATCCCGCTGCTAAAGATGGGAACGTTCAACGACAACCCTACCACCGACGACTGGAACCACACCTGATCGCTGTCCAGAAAGGTAAAGCTATCACTGTTGGCTTGCGCCCCGTAATTGATAAAGGCCGAGAGCTTAGGCAATGCGCGACTCTTTTCCAGTTTCATCTCCAGGCTGCGTTGCTCGGTAAGATTGAAAGCGATCTTGTAGTCGATGTTCTCCTCAATATTGAGGTCACGGTCCATAAAGCTAAGTTGGATGT
>JBCCHR010000050.1:0-12178 GCA_039028655.1 Bacteroidota bacterium | reverse complement strand
TTTGAAGTATATAAATGTAAAATGAAACGAATGAAAAATTTAATTGTAATCGCAGTTTTGGTTGGCAGCACTCTGAGTATGAGCGCGCAGAACTTTGATGGGGTCTATGGTAACCGACAGTTTACCAACGATCTCTTTCAAATGGATGAGTACATCAAACGTCAAAATCAAGGGATTGATTTTAGCGACACGAAAAGCTATTCCGGCACTCCGTACAACCATCCAAGTTACCTAACTGGGAATGTATATAAAAATGATGAATTGTGGGCTACCAATGTGGCACTCCGTTATAACGCCGTAGCCGACGAAATGGAAATCAAAGAATCGCTCACCACAGATGATGCTCAGGCCAAGGTGTTGACCAAGTCGCCCGACGTATATGTAAAGATCGTCAACGACATCTACATCTTCGCTCCTTACAAAGGAGGAATCGAAGGCGGTGGTTATTTCCATGTGTTGTTCGAAGGAACCAAGATCGGATTGTTCAAGAAGCCGAAGAAAAAATTCACCGAAGCCAAAAAGGCCAGTACTTCGATTACCAGAGACATCCCGGCGAGTTTCAAAGATAAGCCGGTGTATTACATTGTCGACAAAAATGGCAAGTACTACGAATTACCGTCGTCAAGAAGTAAGAAGTTAAAAGTCTTCGGAAAAAATAAAGATGCTATTAAAAAGTACGTCCAACAGTATGGTTTGGATCTAAACGAAGAGAAAGACCTTGTTCGGGTGATCAAACATTACGATACCTTCTAAGCGGTAGAACCCCGTAAATAATCTTCTAAAAAAGGCGACACCGATGATGTCGCCTTTTTTTATTTCTGAATCACCAGTGGCTCCCTTTTAGACGGTCGAAGTAAACCTGTCTAAAACACAGGATGCAATGGGGTACTAACAGATCCTGGCCGCTTACTCTCAAGGCGTCAATCGCCGAAGTCTCGATCCCAACTTTATCAAATACCTCGTAGATAAACACATGAAGTAAATTTGCATGGGGATACCCCTTGCCACTATTCTTCGTCCAAAAAATAACGCTTTCGATCAACGAAAGCGTTACAGAGCAACAAGCAGTTGCCGTTTCTTTATAAAGTATGAATGCCTTTAATCCTCGCTGCTATCTTCTTCCTTTTCTTTTTCGGCATCCTTTTGGGTAACCTTGTCGCCAGACTTAAGGCGTTTGGTAACCAGATTATAAGGTCCTGTTATCACGATATCTTCGGAAGAAAGTCCCGATTTTATTTCGATATTACTGTCGTCCTGTATTCCTGTTGTTACTACCTTCAGCTCCGCCTTGCCGTCGTTATCCACAAAAACAGCTTCAAATTTTTCTTCGTCCTGTGAGGCAATTTCCTTCACCTGCTCCGACTTCTTACTGATCGTATCAGAAGGAAGTTTTACAACAATTGAGCTAATAGGAATCCCAATGATTTCATCTCTTCGCTCGGTGATCACATCCACCGTGGCCGTCATTCCCGGACGGAAAGGTGAATAATGCTCTGGCTTGCCTTCAGTTAGATCAGCATACGACTCAGGCACGATACGCACCTTTACTTTGAAATTGGTTACCTGATCCACGGACAGGGCCGTCTCGGCCGAGTTGGCAATTTCGGTAACGATCCCCTTAAATTCTCTTTTCAAATAGGCATCCACTTCAACAATGGTCGAATCCCCGATGGCCACCTTAACGATATCATTCTCGTTTACATCTACCTCTACCTCCATATTGCTAAGATTGGCCACGCGTACAATCTCGGTACCTGCCATCTGGGCGGTTCCTACGACACGCTCACCTAACTCGACGGAAAGTTTTGAGATTGTTCCAGTCATGGGCGCAAAGATGCTGGTTCGCGAAAGGTTATCCCTTGATTGCTTAACATTGGCTGCGGCACTTTGAACGCTAAAATAGGCGGCATCTTTGTTGGCTTTCGCCATTTCGTAATCGGCCACAGAACCATCCCAGGCGCTTTTTGAGATCACACCTTTTTCGAACAAGGCCTTGTTGCGATCGTAATTCAATTTTGCATTTTGAAGACTGGCCTCTGCCTGGGACAACATAGCACGCACATTTTGCAGGGTAGCTTGCGACTGAGTAAGGGTAGATTGGATCAAGTCTGGATTGATTCGAACCAGCAGATCCCCCTCCTGTACTTGTTGTCCTTCCTTGATAGGAAGTTCAATAATCTCTCCGGATACTTCGGAAGAAAGCTTCACCTCTACTTCGGGCTGGATCTTTCCTGTAGCTGCCACGGTTTCGATAATGGTGATAGGCTCGATGGATGCTACCTCCACCTCCTTCATATCGCGGGTGCTACTATTTCTGTTTCCCAGGAGCAGCAACACGATAACCAGTGCTGCAATTCCAAGTATCCAAAATATAGTTTTTTTCTTCATAACTAAAACTTTAGGTCGGTTGCTGAAATACCGAAGTAAAGCTCCAGTACTTTCAGTCTAAAAATATAATCGTATTTGGCTCTGTTGGCCTCGATCTTCGAATTGTCGTAGCGTTGCTTCGATTGGCTAAAATCAAAGGCATTGGTCAATCCCACATCGTAACGGTCTTTGGCATACTGATACGCCAATTCCTGTGACTCCAGGGCTTTCTGAGCCGCCTCATACGATTTTAGTGAGCCTTTCACATCCACATAGGCTTGGTATACATTGGACTCAAGATCCAGCTTTGCCTGCTCCAGAAGAAACTCCTGTCTCTTGGCATTTACCTTGCTTCGTTTCACATTGTTTCGCGTCGAAAACCCATTAAAGATAGGTACATTCAACTGAACGCCATAACTGATACCATCATTGAGATACAACTGCTCCTCAAATGGCAGAGGGTCCAATTCCTGGAATTCCAGGATATTGGGCTCTAAACCAAAAACAGAGGCTCCGGTACCGTCTACCACACCAATAGGAGCTTCGGTAAGAACGAAAGGGTTGTTTTGGTCGATAACAGGCAATACCCCACTCGCTCGATCGCTCTCACGCGTGTTGTAGTTGATAAAGGCGTTCAAGGTTGGGAGATAAAAAGACCGGGAAATTTGAAGGTCTTTCTTCGCAATCTCATAGTTGGTCTCTGCGATGCGAATCTCGCTTCGGTTTTCCTTGGCTGCCGTGATCAATTCCTCGATAGATTTTTCACCAATTCCCTGATCAATAATATCGTATCCTTCATCTTCAATATCGAAGTTCTCGTAGTCCTGTATGCGCAGCAATTGCGCCAGGCTGATCAATGATATCTTAACGGTATTCTCCGTAAGGGCAATGTTCTGCTTTTCACTGGCATCGGTAGCTCGTATTTCAAGCAGATCGCCCCGAGGCAAGACTCCTGCATCCACCAACTCGGTGGTGCGTTGGATTTGCTCTTCAGTAACCATGTTTTGGGTTCTCAATGCCTCCAAATTGGCTTTGTTGGTAAGTACCGTAAGGTAGCCGTTGGCAACGAACAGCGAGATATCATCCTTCATTTTTGACAAGCCGTATTCCGCCGACAATTTCGACAGCTTCGCCCGTTGCATGGTACGTAAATTACGCAACCCCTGAAAGACCGTTACACCGGCTGTAATTGAGTAAGAAGAGTTTCGCGATGTCTGGTTCTCCAGAACTCCCGTTGTAATATTCTGCGTAAGACCAGTATTCCAGGAATTGGAAGCCGAACCGTTCAAGGATGGCAGGTAATTGCCAAGAGCGTCCATACGCTCGATGTCGGCCAATTCCTCATCCAACTCGCTTTGCATGACGGAGATGTTGTTCTCCAATGCGTAGGCGACACATTCCTTAAGTGTCCATTTCTTATTTTGGGCCTGAGCTGTAAAACCAAGGCAAAGGATGAGTACTAAGATTCCTATGTTCTTCATAATTGAATGTAGTTGATGTGTTTGTCTTTTGATTGCTGAAAGTGTTACAAATATTGCAAAAAATAAGCGTAGCGATTATCTGCCACCACCGCCAAAGTCGGTCACAGGCTTGATCTGATTCCATACTTTGATCTGATCTTCTTTGGTGAGACCGCTCTTAATTTCCACATTGATTCCGTCACTAATTCCAAGCTCAATATCCTTTCTTTCAAACTGCTGTTCGCCGGTGGCTATTTCCACAAAAGGCTCCTGGGTTTTGGGATCGTACTGCACCAGTCCTTCCTTTAATGTGAGAACACTATCCGCCCTCGCAAGGATGATAGAGGCATTGGCACTCAATCCGGCACGAATAAAGGTGGTGTCGGTTTTACTCAGCGTTCCTTTGATCTCGAACTGTATGGCGCCGTTCTCACTCACACCTTTGGGAGCAATATAATCGAGTACGGCATCGAATTTTTTGTTTTCGATGGCACCCACGGTGATTTCGAGTGGCAGTCGCTCGGTGATCTTTCCTACTTCACTTTCATCCACCTTGCCTTCAAAGATCATCTTATCGACATCGGCAATGGTGGCGATGGTGGTCCCATCGTTAAAGTTGTTGGCTTCGATCACCTGGTTTCCGGTTTTCACGGGAACGTCCAGTACCATGCCCGACACAGTTGCCCGAATCTCCGTATTGGCTACCGCGCCCATTCCACTGGTCGTACCAGTCTTCACGATATCGAAGGTTTGTTGTGCCCCGGTGAGCCCCACTTTCTCTTGATTAAAGCGTTGCGTGGCCTGATTGTAAGCCAATTGGGCATTGTCGAACTCATTGGCTGAGATCACCCCTTTCTCGAAAAGTTCCTTTTGGCGTTCGTAGATATTCTTTTCGCTTTCCAGCGCCAACCTTGCCGTTTCCACAGAGGTACGAGCAGCATTGATGTTGTTCCTGGCCGAATTAAGGGTGTTGATGTTTGGAACTACCTTGACACGCGCGATCAGGTCGCCACTTTCGATAATGTCTCCCGCCTCTACATAGATCTCGTCGATGATCCCGGAAATATTTGGCTTGATAAGCACTTCCTCTTTCGGAACGATACTTCCTGTAGCCACAGTTTTCTTAACAATGGTCTCGATAGAGGCCTGCTCGGTCTCGTAGATCACCGGATCTTGTTGGTTCTTCTGCCAGAAATAGTAGAGGAACGCACTGAAGATGACCACAATTAGAATAAGAATAACGACAGTAACTGTTTTTTTCATGAGTACTTAGATTGATGATTATTCGGTGCGCAAGGCGTCCACCGGTCTAACTTTTATTGCATTTTGAGCAGGAATGAGTCCAGCACCCAATCCTGAGATGATTAATATGATCAAGGCCGTGATCACCACGCCTATGTCTACACTAGGATTTGCGAACATGTCTACGGGTCCAACCGACTCGAGGATCGCATTGATGACATAAATGATGAAACCACCAAAGGATATCCCCACCATTCCGGAAATAATCGTAAGGAAGATCGATTCCAACAATACTTGTCCCCGAATGGACCAGGGAGTAGCTCCAAGTGCCCTTCGAATACCAATTTCCTTGGTGCGTTCTTTCACCACGATAAGCATGATATTGCTAATTCCGATAATACCCGAAATAAGAACCAGCGATCCCACGATATAGGCAACCCAGGTGAGTGCTGTAAAAAGTCCCTCTATTCGCATATACTGTTGATAGAGATCGAAGTTTCCGATCGCACGATCATCATCCGGGTGGATGGTATGTCGCTGTTTGATGACATCGAATATCTGCTCCTTTAATTGGGTGATCGACGAACCGTCTTCAGCAGTAATCGCCATCCAACCTACTCTGTCACCCTGGTTGAAGGCTTGTGAGAAGGACGTAAAGGGAACGTAGATCTCTTTCTGGTCTTCCTCTCTGTCGCCTCCCTGAGATTTTTTCTTGTAGGTACCCACCACAATGAAATTCACTCCATTTACTTTGATGTAGGTCCCAATGGGATCTTCGCCCAGGTCGTACATAGTCGTCCTAACGCCTTCCCCGATCACGGCTACTTTGCGCTTCTCGTGGATATCTCCGTAGTTGATAAACCGCCCGCTGGTGATGTCCATGGGCTGTTGCTTGATGATCTCCGGGTAGTCTCCATAGACATTGAATGCCCCGGTCTTAAGACCTCTCACTACGTTATTACTGCCTCCAAAGCCTCCTAATTGGTTACGAGGAGAAATAAATCGAAGGTTGGGAACATTATCGCGAATGGCCTGAACATCCCCGATTCGGTAACGGAACCTACGCCCTTTGGGCAGCCCTTTGTAAGGCTTGGAGACGGTTTGGGTCCACATGAACATGGTATTGGTGGCTATATCACCAAAATCGGCCTTTACGCCATTTTCAAGCCCTTTGCTGGCGGCCAGTAATATGACAAGGATAAAGATACCCCAGATCACTCCAAAGGCCGTAAGCAGGGTTCGGAACCAGTTACTGCTCAGGGCTTCCAATATTTCGCTCCAACGATCTTTACTGAACATGACTATTCTTCTCTAAGTGCTTCAATGGGTTTTATTTTGGCGGCTCTCCACGCGGGGAAAAATCCTGCCAGACTTCCTGCCGCGATCAGCACGAACACCGTGGCCAAAGCAATATTGAAATTCACTGATGGGTTAACAATATAGTCTATCTCAATGTTTGGACCTATGATCTCTAACAGCCCCATGCTCACGATGAGGCCAAGGAAACCTGCAAAGGCCGTTATAAAAATAGATTCGTGCAAGATCATTCCAATAATGGACCAGGGCTGTGCACCTATGGCCTTTCGAATACCGATCTCACGGGTTCGCTCCTTAACAATGATCAACATAATATTGCTCACTCCTACAACACCGGCGATGATCGTACAAATACCTACGACCCAGAAGAAAAGCTTGATCATATCCATAAGATCGTAGAAGCGCTTCGCCTCCTCAAGAGTATTAAAAACGTTAATGGCACTGGTATCTTCCGGAGCAACGATGTGTCGTTCTTTTAAAAAGTTCTCTATCTCTGCGGAGAATTGTATGGACTGCTGAAGTGCTTTGGCAAAGCTTTCCTGCCGTTGCAAGGTAAAGCCCAGGTTGCGCACCTTATTACCTCCATTAAAAACTCGCTGAGCCGTCGAAAGTGGTAGGAAGATTCTCGACTCTTCCCGCTCACCCCCGGGATCCGTATACACCCCAACGACCTTAAAGTTGATGCCTGAGATCTGAATTTGCTTTCCAACGGGATCTTCGTCTTTTTCGAAGAGATCGGTATAGACCTTGTGCCCGATGGTAATGGTTTTCTCAAAATTGTCGTGATCCGGATAGTTGATAAATCGTCCGTGGCTCAACGATGCGTTCTCGATAAACTGATAATCCGGATAAACCCCTTCTACGCGATAGCTTCCCGATTCATTCTTGTAGGTAGCTACTCCGCTCCAAATGCGATAGACAGACGATTTGAATTCGATATCATCTTCATACTTTTTGATGAGATAGTCGTAGTCTTCGTTCCTGAGTTCGATAAATCGTCCTGGGTTGAGTCCTTTATGCTCGACGGTGGTAACACCCGTCCAAACGGCAATTCGATTGGTGGCGTCTTGTTCAAACTCCTTGGCGATCCCATTCTGCATGCCCTGTCCGAATCCCAGGAGAATAACCAGGATAAAAATACCGGAAGCTACCGAAACTCCAGTGAGAAAAGTGCGGAGCTTGTTCTTGCCAATGGTCTCAAATATTTCTTGCCAACGTTCTATATTAAACATCCGACATCTGTTTTACGCGTATCTGGTCTACTTTCTTATCGTCGATGATCACACCATCCTTTAGGTGAACGATCCGTTTGCACATATGGGCGATATCATCTTCGTGGGTTACGATCAGGATGGTCTTTCCTTCATCGTTAATAGCCTGAATGATCTCCATGACTTCGTACGAGGTCTTGGAGTCCAGTGCTCCTGTGGGTTCATCGGCTAACAACACCTTCGGGTCACTTGCCAACGATCGCGCTATAGCCACACGTTGCTTTTGTCCTCCGGAAAGTTCGTTGGGCATATGAGCGGCCCATTCCTTCAAACCTACCTTATCCAAATAGTTCATGGCTCGTTCCATTCGAGTGCTTCGCTTCACGCCTTGATAATACAAAGGCATGGCGACATTGTCCAATGCCGATTTATAAGAAATTAGATTGAATGATTGAAAAACAAATCCCAGGAACCGGTTACGATAGCGGGCTGCTACCTTTTCATTAAGGTTCTTGATGGTGGTATTGTCGAGCACATAGGATCCTTCATCGGCCTCATCGAGCATTCCCAATATGTTGAGCAAGGTCGATTTACCCGATCCTGAAGATCCCATAATGGCCACCATCTCTCCTTCCTCTACTTCAAAATTGATCCCCTTGAGCACGTGAAGAGAATTGCTTCCCATGTGGTAGGACTTGTGTAAGTCTTTGATCTCTATCATGACAATCGTATTTTTTACAAAGTAAGCACCTTTGTATAGCGTTTATGCAAAATTCATGTTAAGACTTACAGCAAATTGGTTAGTGTAAGGTCTTTGTATAAGACTCCTTTCAAAAAAAAATGTTACAGTCTCGGGGACAATTTTCCGCAACAACCTTGCCAGCTTATTCGGGCTGTTCTTCGGTCGACTTATTCTTGCGATACATTCGATAAATGAAGTACCCTACACCGCCAATAAACAGGTAGGGAAACAGCATCAGATAGACGATCCCATTGTTCACTCCAGCGGCCAAGGAGGCGTCTTCTTCACTCTCTAGCACTGCACGACACATGGCACATTGTGCGTCTGCGGAGAGTATTCCGAAGAAAAAAATAAAAAGTAAAACCCAATGCGCTTTTTTCATCATGAGTAATATGGAGAGATCATTAGATACACCACCACCCCCGTTACTGCCACATAAAGCCAGATGGGAAAGGTTATTTTTGCGATTTTACGATGGCGATCAAAATTCCTTGTGAGGGCTCTTACATAGGTAACCAGCACAAACGGAATCACACCTATCGACAAGAGAATATGACTCAAGAGCACGAAATAATAGACGTACCGGACCACACCCTCACCTCCAAATTTGGTTTCGTCTGAGGTCATGTGATAGGCTACATACATGGCCAGAAACAGTACCGATAGCAGAATACAGGTTTTCATGATCCGCTCGTGCGCCACCCGATTCCCACGTTTGATCTGCACCACAGCAACCACCAGCAGGATAGCGGTAAGTCCATTGATGGACGCGTAGATGGGTGGAAGGAAGCCCAGGCGCTCTACTCCTTCAATCCGATAATTGAACAGGACCGCAACCACTACAGGTATCGCAATCGACAATATCCAGATCCAGAGGTTGTACTTTTTGGAAGTAGTTGTTTTGGTCATAATTATTCGTTGAGTAAAAGTTGGATATCCTCGGTGATCATTCGTATGCCATCGTCTTCCAATCCATCATAATAGATCATTGGATTTCCGTGTTCGTCGTACCGCGATCTTATGCGACCTTCCTTGTCGATAAGGGCAAAGAAACCGCTATGCTCAAAGCCACCATCTACTTCAGGAGCCTCTCCTACGTACAGGTTAAAACCAACATTGGCCAATTGATAGATGTCCTTTTTCTCACCCGTAAGCAGGTGCCAGTTGGGATGGGTGATCTTATAACTCTCGGCATACTCGCGCAAGATCTTTGGGGTATCGTATTCCGGGTTGATGGTGTAGGAGGCGATTCCAAAGTTTGGATTTCCGAAGAACTCATTTTGAATCTTTACCATGTTCCGATTCATGATCGGACAAATGGACGGGCAGGTAGTAAAAAAGAATTCAGCCACGTAAACCTTGCCCTTATAATCTTCATTGGTCACGATCTGTCCATGCTGATTGGTGAAGCTGAAGGAGGGTACCACCGCTGGTTCTTTATTGGGATCTGTGATAAATGCCAACTCAGATTCAGACATCTTGGCAACGATCTTCGGGACCGCCCAAATACCGAAAATGAGAATAATGAATGAGATCCCAATGTATGAATAATTCTTCTTAGCGGTCATCTTATTTGCTGTCTTTGATCTTATCTCTGAAGGCGTCCTTACGATCGGCCTTGTATTTCTTGAGCGCGAGACGGTATTCGGCCAGCACTATTTTGATGTCATCGCTCATCTTGTTGTTGATCTCGGCATAGTTGGCCGCATTGAAGCCATACAACAAACCAACGTCCTCATCGTCATCACGGCCACGAAGTTTCAATTCTTTGTCAATAATGAACACATAGTCGCTGGCCCCGTTCTGGTCCAATAAAAGATCTGATTTAAGCGACTTAAAAAGCCGTTCCGTTGCTGTTTGGCTTCCCGTCACAAAATGCCAATTCTTCGGATCCTCGATCTTCGCCAGGTCTTTTTTTAGCTGAATCGCTGTCGCTTCTTGTCCCGGGGCAATCACCGAGACAAACTGGAACTCCTTGAACTGGTAGTTCTTCTTATAGATCTTATGTGCCAGATTAAAAGCATTTGCTTTCTTGGCCTCCAGATCGCTTCCGAAGAACATCAAAACAGTAATGCGGTCCTTGAGTCGAACGGAATCGCCGGAAACCGATTGGAAGGCCTCCATCTCACCAACGTTGGTAGTAAGTGTCGCCAGATTTACAAAATTATCCTTCCCACTTGCAAAGAACATATAGACCGAGATGGGCAAGAGGAATAATACTGCGAGTACAATGAATTTTTTAGTCTGCAAAGTAATTCGATTTACACCGTTGTTTCCGAGTTGCAAAAATACGACCCAAACAAGGCCTAAGCAACCTTTATTGAATTATTTAACGAAGTTAGGGCATAAAAAAACCTTGTCTGCAGACAAGGTTTTTTGATGCGTTCAAACATTAAAAATTGAATTTAATGTAATTCTCTTTATATACATCGAAGATATAGTCGCCTTCGATCAATAGGATCAGTATCAAATAGCAGATCAGGAAAACTGCTGTCCATACCACGGAGCGTCTCAAGCCTTTGGTTTCATCACGCATGTGCATGAAATCCCAGGTAATGTAATAGGCCTTCACCAAAGTGAGTATGATAAACACCCAGTTGAGGAGTTTCATCGCCAGGAATCTACCTTCGGTTAACCACTCGGGCTTGGAAATTCCCAGCCACACTTCGATGATCGTTACCACGGATAGAAAGGCGAATACGCCCCAAATCTTTGTCACATTGGACTTGAAGGTAACCAGTCCTCGAAATATTTTTAATTTATGCTCGTGTCCCATGTTCTTTTTTTATTCTGAAATCGTTGTTCAATGCTTTAAACGAGGTAAAAGAAGGTAAATACAAATACCCAAACCAAATCTACAAAGTGCCAATATAGTCCAACCTTTTCCACCATTTCATAGTTCTTTCTTCGTTCGTAGGTTCCCAGGATCACATTGAAGAAGATGATGATGTTAATGATCACACCGGAAAATACGTGGAATCCGTGAAATCCAGTGATGAAGAAAAAGAAATTAGCAAACAGCGGATGCCCATACTCGTTGCGAATGAGGTTGGCGCCTTCTACCACCAATCGGCCATCATTCACTAGTTTGTCTACAGATTCTTCTCGTGAGAGTACTGTAGGCAAACCGTTTTCGTCCAGGTACTGGGTACGGATCAGCAGGTTGTCATTGGCAAGGAAACCGGCTGTTACTTCTTCTAAGGTAAACGACGTTAGGGTTTCCGGTTCGGTATCGTACCACACTCCGGTGTTGCGTTCGTTGGTTGCTCGGTCGGTCGGGATGTTGGCCGCAAAGTCGGCCAGTGCCACCCGTTCTCCCTCGGTATCGAGGAATTGAATGATCTTCCCTCCTTTGGTTTCAACTGCACCGTAATCTCCTTTGATAAAAGTGGCCCATTCCCAGGCTTGTGAACCTACGAAGATCGCACCTCCGATAATGGTTGCAAACATGTACCAGATCACTTTGTTCTTCTGCATCTTATGACCGGCATCCACAGCAAGTACCATGGTTACGGAGGAGAAGATGAGGACAAAGGTCATGAAAGCAACATAGTACATTGGTGCCGGTACCCCATGTAGGAATGGTACGTGGGTAAACACCTCATCAGCGATAGGCCAGGCATCAATAAACTTGAATCTGGAAAAACCATATGAGGCAATGAATCCTGAGAAGGTCAAGGCATCCGAGACGATGAAAAACCACATCATCAACTTTCCATAGCTGGCATTGAGAGGTCGGTTTCCACCTCCCCATGTTTTTCCTTCGGTACCTGTTTTAGCAACAGTTGCTTCCATAAAATAAATTGGTTTATTAGTGTGCAAAAATAAGTATAATTTTT
>JBCCHR010000049.1:0-12298 GCA_039028655.1 Bacteroidota bacterium | reverse complement strand
CGGAAAAGGAGGCCAGGGAAGTGCGCACTTACGTCGGGAGAAATACATTCCCAAAGGCGGTCCTGATGGGGGAGACGGAGGCCGTGGAGGTCATGTGATCCTCAAGGCCAACAGCAATCTGTGGACGCTGTATCACCTAAAATTCAAGCGACATTTCAAGGCCGGTCATGGTATGGCCGGGGGCAAACAAAATAGTACCGGTGCCGAAGGTGAGGATGTGTACATCGAAGTACCCCTGGGAACAACCGTTAAGAATACCGATACCGGAGAAACCGTGAGGGAACTCCTGGAACATGGCGAGGAACTCATCCTGGCCAAAGGTGGCAAAGGTGGGAGAGGAAACACGCATTTTAAGTCGGCCACCCGACAAACACCGCGTTATGCCCAACCGGGACTGCCGGGTGAAGAAGGGAATTTTACCATCGAAATGAAGGTGCTGGCCGATGTTGGTCTGGTCGGTTTTCCAAATGCTGGCAAGTCCACACTGTTGTCGGTGATCACTGCGGCCAAACCTAAAATAGCCGATTACGAGTTTACCACCCTAAAACCCAATCTGGGGATTGTTGCCCATCGCGATTATCAAACCTTTGTGATGGCTGATATCCCGGGGATCATCGAAGGCGCTGCGGAGGGCAGGGGCCTGGGGCATTATTTCCTGAGGCATATCGAACGTAATTCAACGCTGTTGTTCCTGATACCTGCAGATGCCGACGACATTCGCAATCAGTACGATATCCTTTTGGATGAGTTGCGCCGTTACAACCCCGAAATGCTGGACAAGGACCGCCTGGTAGGTATTTCCAAATGCGATATGCTGGACGAGGAACTTAGAGCCGAAATGAAGTCGGAACTCGATCGCGATCTTGCCGGCATTCCCTATTTGTTCTTTTCGTCGGTCGCTCAGCAAGGGTTGGTCGAGTTGAAAGACACGCTGTGGGATATGCTTAATACGGAGGAGAAAATAGGCTGATCCTGGGTAAGAACGAGCTAGTTTCTTAACATATGGGAAACCAATAAATACCTATCTTCGACCAAAAATTTCCTGAATGAGAAAAATACTACTGTTTGCCCTCCTACTTTTTGTTAGTATGGAAAGTTTTGGGCAATGTCCCTCAATGCCACTTACGTTGAGTACCCAGGCCGAGGTGGACGCCTTTAACAGCAACTACCCGGGCTGTTCTATCTTGGATCAAGATCTCACTATAGCCGATGGCGATATTTCTTCTTTGGTGGGATTGTCCCAACTCAACCAGATCAACGCCCAATTGCACATTCAAAGCGACGGACTTACCAACCTTATCGGACTTGAGAACATTACTTACATCGATTACCTAAATATTGATCTGGCAACCAGTTTGTCCTCACTTACCGGATTGGAAGGATTGACAGCAATGCGCGCATTGCGAATTTATGATTGCAATGAGCTCACCAACCTGGAAGGACTCAATAATGTCTCGGTCGTCTCGGAGCGTATTGATCTCGAGAGAAATCGTAATCTCTTGAGCTTGGATGGCTTTCAGAATATTACGATGGACGCACCTCAATCGAGCCTTCGGATGTATTTGAACTTTGACCTCGAAACCCTGGGAGATCTGTTTATAAGTGTTCCAGGTCAAATAAACATCGACTTTAGTCAGAATTTAAGCCTTGTTAACTTACAAGGCCTGGAGGCAGTAACCCGAACACGAGATTTGGAACTATTTAATACAATTGATGAGTTGAGTGGTTTGGAGAACGTCCAGCAAATTGACGGTGCACTACGAATTTTTGGAAATAACAGCGCCAGTATTACAAGTCTGCAGCCGCTTGAGGGACTTATCATGACCGGAACGCACGCTACTCAAGACAACCTGATTGGCAGAAACTTCTATCTCGAAGACATCGATGGGCTGTTTGCACCCAACACCATACTTCGAAATGGTATGGCGCTTATCGGTAATTATAACCTGCAAAGTATGGATTTTATGCTGGACGTGGTTGCCATGGAAGGTCAGCTTACCATCTGGGACATGGAACAATTTAGCGATCTCAGCTCTTTCCAAAACCTTACCGGGGATCTTACGGCCGTTAGCGTGCATATGATGGACAATATTTCAAACCTGGATCCTTTGTCGGGAATTACAGGCATATCCGAATTTGTTTTTATATCTCTAAACCCAAATCTGGAAAATCTCGATGGGCTGTCTAATGTTGTTTTGAACAGTCCTACCTCCAATGATGGGATGCAACGACTCCTCATAAAACGCAACGATGCCCTGACTGATATATCGGGAATTTCCGGGCTGGACCTTGTAAGCAATAACGACCATATTGAATTGGATATCGAGGAGAACCCTCTTTTGGCAGTTTGTGACTACAGTAATATTTGTGCGCTGCTGGAAAACAGCGGCAGTGCAGAAATTTCCATCTTCGATAATGCTACGGGATGCGCCAATGAGGTAGAGGTCGCCGAGGCCTGTGGACTCTTGGTTAATTCCATCCTTGGTGAGGTGAAATTCGATTTCAATGCGGATGGGTGCGATCCTGCCGATTTTCCTGCTTCAAGATTACAGGTTGCGGTAGACGATGGCACGGATAGTTTTGTTGTGATCACAGGCAATGAAGGCGACTATGCCAAGGCCCTATTCAACGACGGAACGTTTACCACCTCGGTGGTGAGTGCATCGTTGCCGGAGTTTTTTGAAGCCACTCCGGCGAGTCAGAATACTACTTTTGTTGGGCTTAATAACGAGGAGGTCATCGATTTTTGTATCACTGCAACGCAGTTCTTCAACGACCTAAAAATCTCTTTAATCCCTATTACTCCAGCGCGGCCCGGTTTTGATTCAAACTACAGATTGGTGTACGAAAATGTGGGGACCACTCAATTGAGCGGACAGGTAACGTTTGAGTTTGAGGAGACGCGTCAAACGTTTATTGAAGCACTACCCCTCGAATCGAGTATAGCGGGTGGTTTAGTGACATGGGATTTTATCGATCTCAATCCATTTGAAGCCAGAACTATCCAGGTTACTTTGAACAATTTTCCACCGCCTACCAACGAGATCGGCGACGAACTACCACTGGAAGCTCAGGTATTTCCCCTGGTCGATGATGAACACCCACTCGATAATACGGTTTCAATAAAACAGATCGTGGTGGGAGCCTTCGACCCGAATGATAAAACCGTGGTTCAGGGTGAGCAGATTCCGGAAGAAGCTGTGGGTAGATTCTTGGACTATGTGGTGCGATTTCAGAATAATGGAAATGCCGATGCTATCAACGTATTGATAGAGGACGAACTGGATGTCAATTTACAGTGGAACACTTTGAGGCCACTTTCGGCAAGTCACAATTACCGGGTGGAAATTAGTGATGGTAACAAAGTATCCTTCATTTTTGAAGACATCAACTTGCCACCCGAAATGACAGACCCGGAAGGGAGTCAGGGTTATATTGCCTTTCAGGTAAAGACCAAAGACGATCTTGTGGTGGGCGACATGGTTGAGAATTCAGCGGCCATTTTCTTCGATTTTAACCCACCCATTATCACCAACACCGTTTCGACCATGGTGGTCGATTTGCAACCTCCGGTTGCCAACTGCCAATCGATCACAGTTTCGTTGGACGCTAACGGAATGGTTGAAATCACACCAGCGGATATCGATAATGGCAGTTCCGACACCAATGGTATTGCTTCGATCGAGTTGGACGTGACCAGTTTTGATTGCTCTCATTTAGGAGAAAATACTGTGACGCTCACCGTAACCGATACCTATGGCAATACAAGTGACTGCACGGCAATCGTAACCGTGATCGACGATTTGGCCCCCGTTCTGGCATGCCAACCCATTACTGTGGAATTGGACGCCACCGGGCATGGTTCCATCGATGCCCAACTTTTGCTGGACATGATTGGCACTGCAGACAATTGTGGGATACAAACTATCGCCGCCTCAGTGAGCGCTGTAGATTGCAACGACATTGGTGCACCGTTGGAGGTGTTTGTTTTTGCTGAAGACATATCAGGTAATACCTCAAGTTGCAGCACCACCCTCTCTGTGGTAGATCTGTTACCGCCTGTGTTTGATACCACGACTCTGCCTTCGGATGAAACGCGTGTAACAGACGAAACAGGGACCTATTCATTAGAGGATTTTACCGCAGAAGTGATTTCGACGGACAATTGTACTTCCGAAGTAATCATCACACAATCTCCTGAAGCAGGCGAGTTACTAGTGCCGGGGATGTACAACATATCGATAATCACAGTGGACGAATTTGATAACTCAGAGGAGTATAGTTTTGAACTTACGGTCGACCCACTGCTCGGTATTACCAATTTCTACTTAGAAGAGAATATACGCGTTTATCCTAACCCCGTTGTGGGTAAATTACAAGTAGAATCGCGAGGCAGAGTTCGTGTTGAAGGTATTTCAGTTTATTCTATCTTTGGGAAAGAGTTGATTTCGACCAGTCATTCGGATATCGACGTTTCGGGTCTCTCTACGGGAATTTACTTCCTGCAGATCAACACAGATCGTGGCGTGGTGGCCCGAAAGATCATCAAAGAATAAACGATGTGAAAAAAATAGCATTTCTTACCGCACTTCTGTTCGCGACGGGTGTTGCTTTTGCCCAGTGCCCTTCGGGCCCCATCGAACTCAATTCGCAGACCGATGTCGACAATTTTGTGATCGACTATCCCGGATGTACAGAGTTGCTGGATCATTTGATCATCGATGGCAATTCGATCACAAACTTCAAAGGGCTTAGCAGCATCACCTCCATTGGTCAACGGCTGGCGGTCTCCAATACTCAGATCACGAATTTCCAGGGATTCGAATTTTTGGAGTCGGTGGGTGAAACCCTCGACATTCGGAATAACAACAATTTGATTGACCTTACCGGACTTGAGTCGCTCACTACCGTATTGCACCTCTTTGTAATATCCAACAGCTCTCTCAAAACATTGAACGGCCTTGATGCCTTGGCGACCATAGAAGAACCGGAGAGCTTCGTGATTCACGACAATGGATCGCTGGTAAGCATCGATGCACTGGAAACTGTAAACAATTGTCCGGATTGCTCCATCGATATCAGGGAAAATTCCAGTCTCACTAATTTATTTGGCCTTCAGAATATTCCCGCCGAGGATATAGACTATCTGCTATTACGGGACAACCCCATACTTCTGGTATGTAATCTGGATAATATTTGTCAATTTCTCGGCAATGGCGGCGAACATCTCATCGAGAACAATGCCTCGGGCTGCAGTTCCGCCCAGGAGATCATCGGCAATTGTGGGGTGTTTGCGATCGAAGATCAATCCTTAGCCTACAAGCTAAAGATTTCACCCAACCCGGTGTCTCAGGAGCTTCAGATTCAACTGCCGGGTGCCTTGGCGCTAAAGCAGGCCTCCATTTACTCAATTTCAGGAGCGTTGTTGTTTTCTTCTTCGGAAACCATCTTGGACTTCTCATCGCTTTCCGAAGGAATCTACTTTCTTGCCGTGCAGACCGATCGGGGCTCAATGACCCGCCGTGTGGTGAAGACCAACCGCTGATCGAATCACTGATTCTTCGATCGATTTAATGGTTAAATCCCTCAAAAGCATAACATCGGTAATAACTTATCGGAGGTTACTCTACGCAACATAGATATTATTATATTTAGTAAATTCTCCATATGAAAATACTAATCCTCCTTAATTTTATCTTCCTTTTTATTGCGGGCACAAACGCCCAATGCCCGGTGTTGATAACACTCACGACTCAGAATCAGATCGATAATTTTTCAACCGACTATCCGGACTGTTTTGGATTAGGTCTCTCCTTGACGATCAATGGAGAGAATTCTGATATTTCAAACCTGGATGGGTTATCTCAGCTAACATCCTTAACACGTTTTCAGATATACAAAACAAATATCTCCGACTTCTCAGGCTTCGAAAACATCCAAAGCATCACGACATCTTTTCGAATATTGGATAATGGCGACCTTATCAATCTGGAAGGTCTGTCATTACTTCAAACCATTGGAAGCTACTTGCAAATTACTCAGAACACCGAACTTGAGACTTTGGAAGGTATCTCAGGATTGGAACAGGTTGGTACAAATGTACTTATTGAATCGAATCCTGCTTTGCAAAGCCTATCAGGAATGGAAAACTTGACCACGGTATTTCAGAATCTTGAGATTAAGAATAACCTGCAGCTGGTGAGCATCGATGCGCTGCAAAATCTGCAACAAGTGGGTACTATCAGTCAGGATCAGTTATACATTTTTAACAATGGCAGTTTGCAGGACCTGAGTGGGCTCGAGAACTTGACTGTCATAAATGGTGCCTTGAGAATTCGTTCTAATGCCTCACTCATTTCGATCGACGCACTTTACAGCCTTGAATCTGTGTCGAGTTTAGTAGAAATTCGGTCCAATCAGTCACTATCAGAGTGCGCCATTCCCTTTATTTGCGAAAATCTGTCCAATCCTGATCTGGAGTTTGTTGTTGAAAACAATGCGAACAATTGTAATTCCACGCAAGAAATCGAATCAGCATGTTTGCTTTCAATTTCTGATAATGAGAGGAACAACAGGATTACCTTTTACCCAAATCCAGTAAAGAAGAATTTATACTTGGTTCCAAACGAGAATCATGTATTTGAGGAAATCGTCGTTTATTCGATGCCGGGAGATCACATACTTTTGACAGACCAGAGAATAGTGGATATCTCACATGTCGCTAAAGGAATTTATTTGGTCGAAGTAAAGACGAATCAGGGTACCTACACGAGAAAGATTGTTAAAGAATAACTAAGCATACAACCGTTGGCGTTGTTTTTACGTATTTTGGACAAAAAGGTACTATGAAACCCATTCTAACCCTGCTCGCTGCCTTTGTACTTTTCTCCTGCGGACCTGCGGTATATGTCGACTTCGACGAAAAGGAGGATTTTAGCGAATACACCACTTATCAGTTCTACCCGGATATCGAGTCGGGGCTTAACCAGTTGGACGATAAACGTATCATGGCTGCGATCGATTCGGTCCTGCAGCAACGAGGTTTTAGAAACACTCCCAAGAGTCGGTTCTTCATCAATTTTTATGCGAACGAAAGCGTTTCGAGCTCTCGAAGTACGTTGGGTATTGGCGTGGGAAGTGGTGGCGTTAATGGAGGAGTAGGTGTAAGTGGTGGGATTCCTATAGGGGGTTCGGTGATCAACCAGGTGCTCACCATCGACTTTGTGAATGCACGTGGGGACCAGGGATTGGTTTGGCAGGCGGTGGTAGAGAAAGAATTGAAGGCACGCGCAACGCCCCTTCAAAAGGAAGCACATTTTAATAAGATGGTAAGCAAGGCGTTGGCCAAGTTTCCACCCAAATAAAAAGAGGCCCGAAGGCCTCTGTATTAGGTAAGAAGTTCTTTGTATTTGTCTTTGTAGCCGTATAAAACAACAATGTTGAGTACCAGAAGCCCGATGGCGGGTCCGATATTTCCGGGGTCTAATGTGGCATGAAATAGTACGGCGTTTACCGAAACGCTCATCAAAATAATGGCCATAAGAGCACCCCATTTGTTGAGTAACAATGCCAGACCCGAGGCAATTTCGACTATGGCCACAAGGGTGATCACTTTGGCACTAGTTAGCGCACCGAAGTAGGCGCCGGCATCGGCCGACATGCCTTCGAAGGGCGGTAAGAAGTTTAGAAACTTGTTGAGCCCGAATACAAGGACGAAAAGAGCCAACAAAATGCGGATAACCATGAAAACTTTAGAATTCATAATAGTTGATATTTAATTTGTTACCCTATAAAGTTACCGATTTAGAAATAAACTGCGATTTGTGTCGTTTTTTGTTCAGAAATAAAAAGAAATCATATCTTTGAATCACCTATGAATGCTATGAAATACCTACTTATCTACCTGTTAATCATGCCTTTAATGGCTGTTGGGCAGTCCGCTTTCGACAAAGGCGTTTCGCTTTTTGAAAAGGAGCGATTTCAACAGGCAAAACTGCATTTCGAGGCCTATCTAAAAGACCATCCCAATCATCCTAAAACACGCGAATATCTGGGAGATATTGCCAGTTATGCCAAGGATTGGGATACCGCTATCGATTTCTATGACGAACTGGTAGAGGAAGATGATTCCAATGCCAATTATCACTTCAAGGCCGGTGGAGCGCTGGGCATGAAAGCCCTGGAAATTAGCCGGATTCGGGCGCTTGGTTACATAGGGACCATACGACGACATTTTGACAGATCCGCCAAACTGGATCCCAACCACATAGAGGTGCGTTGGGCCCTGGTCGAATTTTATATTCAATTACCCGGGATCATTGGCGGGAGCGAAAAGAAGGCCATTAAATACGCCAACGAACTTGCCGATATTTCCCCCGTAGACGGGCACCTGGCCAATGGATATATTGCCGAGTACAGCAAGCGCCCCGAGGATGCAGAGCGGTTCTATAAAAAAGCTATTGAGGTTGGAGGATCGGTGCATACGTACGAAAAACTTACCAACCTCTACGAGTCGACCGACCAACCTGCCAAGGCCATTGCCACGGTGACCGATTGCCTCAAGGTGCACGACCGCAATGCCCTGCATTACCAGATTGGCAAGATCGCTGCACAGTACAATCTCGACGCCGAACTGGGCATTAATTGCCTGCAGAAATATATAGAGAACTACTCCGTAAAAGACGGCGTACCCAAGGACTGGGCCTATTATCGCCTCGCCCAGATATACAAGAATTTGGGACAAAAGAAGCCAGCCCTCGAGTGGATCGACAAGGCACTCGTGGACCGTCCCGACTTCGAAGAAGCCCTCAAAGAAAAGCAACTCATTCTCAGCCTTTAACCGGTAGTATTTTTTTGATAATGGCAAGCCCTTTGCCCCAGTCTCCGGACCGTGGCAAAAAACCGCGCTCTCAGCTATAGTTTTAAGTGCCCTGAGGCACATAAAAGCTATTTGCTTCGATCGCTCTTGCAAGGGAAATCTCGTATATTTACCTCGGTTAAGAACAGGGAGTGAATGCAAAGCATCGCTCCAACTAGTCCCAGAGACTCCATGAGAATACATTTTATAGCCATAGGCGGCAGTGCCATGCACAATCTGGCACTTGCCTTGCATCACAAAGGATATCATGTTACCGGAAGCGACGATGAGATCTTTGATCCGTCCAAAAGCCGATTGGCCGCCCGGGGATTACTACCGGAAACCTACGGGTGGTTCCCGGAGAAGATTAGTAGCGATATCGACGCCATCATTCTCGGGATGCATGCCAAACCGGACAATGCAGAGTTACTGGCCGCCCAGGAGATGGGACTCACCATCTACAGCTATCCCGAATTCCTCTATGAACAATCCAGGGACAAGACCCGTGTGGTTATCGGAGGATCGCACGGAAAGACCACCATCACCTCCATGATCCTGCATGTCATGCATTACCACGGTAGGGAGGTCGATTATATGGTTGGAGCACAACTCGAAGGCTTCGACACCATGGTGCATCTCACGGCCGAGAACGATTTTATCGTATTGGAAGGAGACGAATACCTCTCTTCGCCCATCGACCGCCGACCCAAATTCCACCTTTACAAGCCCAATATCGCTTTGTTGAGTGGCATTGCCTGGGATCACATCAACGTGTTTCCTACCTACGAGAACTATGTGGAGCAGTTCGAGACCTTCCTGGGACTAATCACCAACGGAGGCGCCATTATTTATAACGAGGAGGATCCCGAAGTAAAACGTGTGGTAGAAGCCTCCACCAGCCCCATCAAGAAGTATCCCTACAAAACGGCAGCCTATGAAGTGGAGGATGGCGAAACGCTTCTCGACACCCCGGAAGGGCCTATGCCCATTGAAGTATTCGGAAAACACAACCTTAACAACCTGGAAGGCGCCCGATGGATCTGCCAACTCATGGGAGTAGATGCAGACGATTTCTACGAGGCCATTGCCACATTCAAGGGTGCCAGCAAGCGACTCGAAAAGATCGCGGAGAACACAACCACAGTAGCCTACAAAGACTATGCGCACTCACCCAGTAAGGTGGCTGCCACTACCAAAGCCGTCAAGGGACAATATCCGGACAGGCAATTGCTGGCCTGCCTGGAATTGCACACCTACAGCAGTTTAACCCCGGAGTTCTTAAGTGAATATCGAGGCGCGTTGAAAGAGGCCGATACGGCGGTGGTGTTCTATTCGCCTCATGCCGTGGAGATCAAAAAATTACAGCCCATCTCCAGGGAGCAGATCGCCGAGGCATTCCAACGCCAGGATCTTATCATCTACACAGAGCCGGCGGCTTTCAAGGAGTATTTGTTTTCCCAAAACCTGGATCAAACAGCCCTGTTGCTCATGAGCAGTGGCAACTACGGCGGGTTGGATTTTGATGAGGTGAAGAATTATGTAACTTAGTTACTTGCTTGAAAAGGGTTTTGTTTGCAGAACAATCGAATTCCAATAGGAAAGTAATAAAGATCAGTTATTTGAGTTCTAATATCAACTAACTCATCCGCCTATCCATACAATTACAACTTTCTAATCAATTTCAGGTACTATGTATAGATTTTCATGGCTACTTCTTTCGTTCCTCCTGGTGTTTTCGTCTTGTAATAATGAAGATGATCAAGTTCAGGACGAACAGACTGCCGACTCGGGCTTCTTTGCTCTAAAAGTGGGTAACAAATGGGCCTACAATTTTTTTCGAGTTAATTCTCAGACCGGAGAACTAACCAATCTGGACGCTCTGGAAGAGGTCGAGATCACCCAGGAAGAGGTCATTGGTCAGGAAACCTTTTTTACGATGAAGATCACAACTTCCGACCCAAACAATGTCTGCGCCGTATGCAACGAGGAGACCACCATAATCAAGCAAGTAAAGGATTCATTGGGCTATTTGGTTGAAGTGAGTGGCCCCATACTTTTTTCAAGTGAAAGTAATGTGGATTACTTGATTAGAACTGAAGAATGGGGTAGTATTTATCGTGTTTTGCTTCCTAATGAGGTATTGGTCGATGTGCCGGCCGGTCAATTCGTGTCCAAGGACAATCAGCGCTATGCCATCTTTCCGGACGGTGAACGATCCAATGGGGAGGATAATTTGTATTTCGCCGAAGGGATCGGAGAAATAAAACAGACTTTTTCGGGAGTGAACTCCAATCGCATTTTATATGAGAAGCAACTGGTTTCCTATTCAGTGGAATAGCCTAGGAGTACATATCTTCAATAAATTTCCTCACATCAGGATGTGAGTTTCTGAGCAGTTCCTCCTTGGCATTTTCGTGGTCCTGTTCGTTCTTATCCTGCGATAACTTGAATTTCCCTTCCATATTGGTAATGGTGATATCGAACGCCTGAATAAATCGGATCACCCGGTGCATACGGGTGTCGTCCTTTTCCAAAACGAATTTATGCTCGGGTTGCTCCAGAAAATGGGTCATGGCCACCATGGTTTCTTTGGCCGCTTCGGGATCGTTAATGCGGGTGATGGTGCCGGTTACGTGGACAATGATGTAGTTCCAGGTGGGTAATTGACGGGTGGAGTACACGCTGGGTGAGATATAGGTGTCCGGCCCCTTAAAGACCACCGTAACTTCCGCACCGTCTTGGAGCGTCTCTACCTGGGGATTGAATTTGTCGATATGCGCTACCAGCTTACCATTTTCGTCATTGTAAATGATCGGGATATGTGTGATAAAAGGGGTCCCGTCCTTAGCCGAAACCAACATGCCGAGTGGGTAGGCCTTGATCACGGCGATCATTTTGTCTCGATCGTCGATCTGGTGATAGAAAGGAGGATACTTAGGGTGTTCCATAGCTCATGGGGTGGTTGTTACACGCCAAATTGCCGGAAGTGGTGATCGAGGTGCTTGTACTGCATTTTGCCCCATTGCTCCTTGGTAAACTTACCAAAGGCAGGGTGTGGTCCCCAATCGTCTCGTGCTCGTTGGCCATCAAACTCATCCAACAACTGCTCCAGACCAGCCTTTTCATTCGCGAAATTCACCGTCTCGGTGATCTTGAACCCAGGTGCGGTTGGCAGGTTTTTTCTCCACAATTTATCGCTGTAAAAGGATTTTTTGAACAGCACTTTCATCAGCCAATTGGGTTTGAGACCATAGTCGTTCTTTCCTAAGATGATATTGAGCGGCATTTGGCAGTGCTTCATCATCTGACCGGGAGTCATTTTCCCCCATTGCGCTTCGGTGTTTTCCGAAATTTGGTTCAATCGATTTCTTATTTCTGAATAGGCTTCGGCTTCGAAAAGTGATTTCATTTACAGTGGTTTAATAGTTTCCTGATTTTCAT
>JBCCHR010000048.1:0-12338 GCA_039028655.1 Bacteroidota bacterium | reverse complement strand
TTCCACGCTATAAGTTTTCGAGCATTGACTTCACTTACCTCAATCCTGTGATCAGGCAACAGAACACCACGGTCATTAACAGAAAGTCTCGCCAGGTTTTGATGGTCATCTATTTGCGAGAAGGCCACCTCTCCACTGGACACCACAATTTCAGTTTTCTCAGAATCCTTAAAAGTCTTAATATCGAATGAGGTGCCTAAAACCTGGGTTTTAGAGTAATCGGTGTAGATAATAAAAGGTCTGGTGGGGTCTTTGGCGATATCGATGCTTTCAAGCCCTAGATTAAGAAGATGGTCGATATTTTTCAGATCAGCGGACACGTCCTGATCCTCCGAGTTAAAGAGAATATGTCCGTCTTCCCCTAAGACAATGGCGAAGCGACTGGAAGATGTGGAGATACCTAATGTCATTATTCTTTGTAATATGCAAGTTTATCCGAAAGGCCCTTCAGCAGTAACGCAGATCGCTCTCCTTCACTAGAAAAAACAATAGATCGGTGTTCGTTACCACTATCCAACTTCCGAAATGACAATAATAAATAGTCCTCTAAATAAGGGATCAATTTTTCTCCCCATTCGATGAGCACGATACTCTCATCGAAATAGTCGGCTATACCAAGGTCCTCAAACTCTTCTATCGAAGAGATGCGATACAAATCAATATGAAGAAGGGTCACATCGCCACAATCATAGAAATTGGCAATGCTATAGGTAGGACTGGTCACCGGATCCTTATCGGTGTAATATTCAGCAATTCCTTTAGCGAAATAAGTCTTGCCACATGACAGATCACCTTGCATCAAGACAACATCTCCATGATCTAGCATTGAGGCGCACATTTTCGCAATGGCCAACGTATCATCGATACTTTTCGACTCAATGTGCAGCGTATCCATAATCTGTTTCATTAATTGTCACAACAAATTTTCGGCAAAGATAATCGACATAGAAGTAATAAGCCTAATGTTTTGAATATTTGATCGGCAAGCGCAGCGGAACTAATTTTGCTTTAGCCTCAGCGAATCCTTATGAACGGAACCCCATAGTACGGTGCCCAGCAGATACCATTTTTTTGGCTTCAAAAGGAACACCAAAGTCAGGTATAGTCTGATCAAAAATTGCTTCCCCATGCCGTGGTTTTTACCCAGGACATAGAGGTAACTCAAGTAGGCTTCTTTATTGATGACCTTGGATGTTCCAATGCTCACGCCCTGGTAGTGCAGGATACGAGCTGCCGGAACCAGTTGTGTTTGATAGCCCTGTTTCTTCAAACGATGGCAAAGGTCCATTTCTTCATAGTACAGGAAGATCTTGGTATCGAATCCTCCGATCTCTTCAAAAGCCGATTTTCTAAAGAACAAGAACGCCCCGTTTACCCAGTCCACGTTTAGCGGAGTCGCGTATTCCAATTTACGCTTTGGATATCGTTTGGGATTGATATTCTCCAGAAATCCACGACCAAATAACAGACGGCGCAGTCCCTTGTTATGATCGAAAGAAGGCACCAGCTGGCCCTGTTCATCGTAATTCTGAGCCGTGCAAACCCCTACTTTTGGGTGAGCGTCCATATGGGTTTTTAGTAGCTGCAAACAATCGTTGAGCAGCATGGCGTCGTTATTCAGAAACAACACATAAGAAGCATCTGCATACTGTGCCCCAATCATATTCCCACCGCCAAAACCAGTGTTGACAGGGCTTGGATGCAACGAAATATGAGGGTCGCTCGGGAAATGATCACGGAGTTTTTCGTATTGGGGTGGTTCGGAATTGTTGTCGACCACGATTACCTGGTAGGAAACAGCATCGGAGGTCTGCTCCTTGACCGCCTTGATACAGTCCAGGGTATAATCCGAGGTGTTGTAGTTGATAATAATGACCGCTACGTCGTACATCTGGCAAACTTAGTACAAAATACTTTGATAAACCTCCAGGTAGAGTCGGGCGGTGCTCTCCCAACTAAAACTCTTGGCGCGTTCTTCGTACCATTGGGTGTAGAATTCAGGATTGGCGTTGTACTTGACCATTCCCTCGGTGAGCACAGTGGCCATGTATTCGGGATCGAAATGGTCCCAATAAAAACTGTGGTCTCCGCCAATTTCCGGCAGGGAGGTGTTGTTGGAAATGAACACCGGTTTGCCAAATCGCATGGCCTCGATAGGAGGAATCCCAAAACCTTCTCGTAAGGAGGGAAATACGAAGGCCGTGCAATGTTTGAGGTAGTAGTATTTGGCCATATCGTCGATTTTTCCGGGCAATAACACACGGTTCTCAAGTCCCAGGGCCTGGACCCGATTTCGAATCGTATCGGCGTAATTAGACGTATTGCTCCCCGCCAGTATCAAGTCGTATTCGGGCAGTTGAGCAAGCATCTCCACCAGGCTAGCGAAGTTTTTTCGCGGGGTAAAATCGCCAATCGAAAACAGAAAGGGTCTTGGGGTAGTGTGTTCTGGAATGTAGTTTTCCGGAATGGAGGTATCGGTGATCGTATTGCCGTTGTGGATCACATGCTGTGGCACGTCGGGCACGTCGAAATGGCGATTGGTATCTTCTTTGGCAAACTCGCTTATGTAGACGATTGCGGTGGCTCGCGCCAACTTGGCACGAAACTTTTCCTTCAATTTTTCCTGAATCACTGCCGTGCCCTCGGTCACGAAATGAATGTCGTGTACCGTAAGCAAATAGGGGAGGTTGAAGTAAGGCTCTATCTTGGTGTTTTGATTGAGGCTATGCCAGAGATGGTATTTTTTCTTTATTCTGAAGGGCTTGTGGCGGGTGATCGAAAGATAGCGATGATAATCCATGGCAGGCCCAAACTCCTTTTTCCAGACCAGGGGCTTTTTGGCATTAACGATGAGCTTGATGTCTTCCGGAACCTGTTCAGCCATCGCCTTGATGAGGTGATAGTTGAACTGCCCGAATCCGGAAAAGGGATTTTTAAGATTGTGAGATTCCAGAAAAACCTGCTTCATAGATGCTTTCATTAACTAAGACTGGATCGTTGTCGATTTCGAATTTCGGGTGACTGCATAAAAAACAAAGATTCCAATACCAACCAATAGAAAGAGCACGGCCGTTATGCCAATGCCTAACTTAGGGGCTTCATAGCCTGCTTCTACCACCAAAGACACCAGGTAATAGGCGATTCGAAATGGCAGATAGGTAAGTGCAAAAATAATAGCAAGGTATTTGGGGTTGGAGAATAAAGTGATCAAAGAATTGATGGTGGGTGCGATCAGAATCTCGCCCAAACCTATAAATAGTGCGGAAATCAACAAGATGGCCATAAGTATGGTTGGGCTGTTTTCCGGAATGAAGATCAACACCGCGAAAGCAAGGGAACTCATAACAAAACCAAGGCTTATCTTAACGATACGATCCACTTGAGTGATGTGCCAGGCAATAACTCCTATAAGTCCCAAAAATATCACCACATATTGGGGAACATTATATAAAAATTCTGTCGAAAGGCGATCGGCATATTGATAGGTAAGCTCCATTAACATGCCACTCATTTTAAGCCCGTTGCCCATTTCGTATAACGCCCAGAAAACGGTCGACAAAGCCACCGCAATGAGTACCATGAGCCATCCTGTGGTTGGCGTGGATGCCTTTTCCCTGGTGGGATCAGGATTCGAATCAACCGCTTTTATTTCTTGCTTGCCCGGAGTGAAGATCAGGACAACAGATGCCAACAGGAGCAGTACTCCGCTTGCAATAAATCCATAAGCGAAGCCTATATCACCCAAAAAAGCCAAAGCCAAAACGCCTAGAAACGCAGCAATATTGATAACGGTATATAACAAAGTAAAACCGCCGTCCATGTGGTCCACTCTTTTTCTTTGGACCTTTCCAAAATTTGCCATTAGATTGGGAACGTAGAGACCAGTCCCTAAGGCGATGAGTCCGATACCAATATAAAACATAGTTAATGACGGAACGCACAGCACGAATGCGCCCAGTGCTTGAAGCACACCACCTGAGAATGCGGTCCATTTATTACCTATGATCAGATCACCGATCACTGCTCCGATTATTGGAGTAATGGCGATGATCGTGGTCAACCAACCGTAAATAGATAACGCTTGGGTATGATCCATCTGCAAAGTTTCTCCAACCATGTACAGCACGATGAGTGAACGTAATCCGTAGTAACCCGCACGTTCTAGTGCAGTGGAAGTGATATATATGAATGAGGACAGCCAGTAATTATCGGCTGTTTTGGTTGTGGTTGTTTCCATAGCTGGTTGTTTAGCGGGTTTTTCGATACAGCAACCAGAGGTTCACATACCGCTTAAAGACCGAAAACGAATTGATGTAAGCCAGGATAAAACCTTCTTTCCCATCAAGGATCCCCAAACGAAGTAAATACTGGTGCCAAAACCTGTAAAAAGGTCGGAATAAAAAATGAAATAAGCGAGGTTTCTTTCTCTTCTCGTACAACATTCGTGCCTGCAAAGCACTGTATCGGTGCAACTTAGCAGTGTAGTTGTCAAAATTTTTGTAGGTATGATGGGGGAGTTGGTGCTTGAGTTTACCGGTGGCACCTTCGGTTTTCAGGGTCTCATGTACCAGGTTACCGTCGTAACTGCCATAGTCTTTACGAAATAACCGCACCACCCAATCGGTTTGAAACCCACTGTACTTTATACGTTTGCCCATAAAATAGAGAGCGCGTTTCACGAAATAAGCATTGGCCTTTGGGGACGCGACGGTAGCCACGATCTCCTGGGCGAGTTCTTGAGTGATCTCCTCATCCGGATCGAAAAAAACCACCCATTCATGATTTGCAAGGGAAAGTGCATGATTCTTTTGCTCGCTGAAGTTGTCGAACTTCCGCTGCACTACCTTCACTTTATCATGCCGGGAAGCCAGAGCCACGGTATCATCGCTACTGAAGGAATCGACTATGATGATCTCCTCGGCAAACCAAAGACTTTCGATAAATTTCTCGATCACTTCGGCCTCGTTCAGAGTGATCGCCAAAGCACTTATTTTAATCGGGTTCTCCAAGCGTTGTCGATTGTTTGGGTAAAAGTAATAATTTTACGAGGATTAATTCTGAATTGGATCATGGCAAAGCTCCCTATTTTGATGTACCACAAGGTTGCTTCAGACCAGAGCAAGGGGCTCACTATTTCTGCTGAAAAACTTGCGGCTCAGTTTCAGTTTTTGGCCAGCAATGGGTATCAAAGCTACCATTTGTCAACGCTTGCCATCCTCAAAAAGTTGCCACAACCGAAGAAGAACGTCGTGATTACCTTCGACGACGGATATGTGAGTCAGCTGGAGCATGCGGTTCCTTTGCTTCAGAAATACAACCTCAAGGCCACGTTTTTTATTCCCCTGCAATACGTGGGAGCGGAAGACGCGTGGAACGAGGAACGCTCTCCCATCATGGACGCGGAGACCCTCCGTTCGTTGGATCCAAGTGTGATCGAACTCGCTTACCACAGCTATGCCCACCAGAGATACGATGAGATGCCTTTGGAGGCGATCGACAGGGATACAGAACAGGCCTTCGCACGTGCTTCGGAACAAGCCATGCCTCTAGGTCCCTATTTGGCTTATCCCTATGGAAAATTTCCAAGAACTCAACCACAGAAATCCGAATTCTTCAACCTATTGAAACAGCATCAATTCGAATACGGACTCCGGATCGGGAATCGTATCAATCGGTTTCCGTTTAAAAAACCCTTCGAGATCCAGCGAATCGATGTAAAAGGGGAGTGGGGATTGAATACGTTCAAACGAAAAATAAGGTTTGGACGGTTGTTGTAGTGTTCAGCTCGAAGCACGGAGCTCGAAGCACGAAGTCCGAAGTTGGAAGTCCGAAGTCCGAAGTCAGAAGTCGGAAGTCCGAAGTCGGAAGTCTGAAGTTGGATTCAAAGAATTCCCCCCTTGAGGGGGGAGAAAGGGGGGTGTGGTGCGGAACAAGGAGCACGAAGCACGAAGCTGGCCACCTTCGCAAAGCTACGGTGGATGAAGAATGTACGGAGCTCGAAGCACGAAGTCAGAAGTCGGAAGTCCGAAATCGGAAGTCTGAAGTTGGATTCAAAGAATTCCCCCCTTGAGGGGGGAGAAAGGGGGGTGTGGGGCGGAACACGGAGCACGAAGCACGAAGCTGGCCACCTTCGCAAAGCTATAGCGGATGAAGAAAGCTTGAAGCACTGCGTATGCCTCACCTAATGAATTTGAGGAAAGCGACTTAATTTTCAACCATCAACCATCAACCATACACCATCGCTCTACCGCATTCCGCGTTGGAGGAGGATCAGCTTTACATAGCGTGAAAATACCCCGTAGGCATTGATGGCCGACATGGACAATCCGGGAATACCATCCCGGAAGCCACCTTTCAAAACATACGAACTGAAAAACCGATAGGTGGGCTTCAGAAATAATAAGAACAATGATGTTTTTTTTCCTTTCTGCTGAAGTTGCTCTGCCTGGAACCAGGCATAACTCTCTCTTTTCTGAATGTAATGCTCCAGCCCTTTATAGGTAAAATGCAGTACGTGGTTCTTTAGAACACCAATACTTCCTTCGCATTGTAGTTTTTCGTGTACCAAACCCGTGTAGCGTGTTCCTTTGCGTTTTACCAACCGAAGTACTTTGCTGCTGTGATGGTATAGAAAACGATTCATAAAGAAATGTGGAAATCGCAATTTGTAGCCTCCGTGGGAGCCATGTTCCATGGCTTGCATGATCTCCAACTGCAGTGGATAAGTAATTCGCTCGTCGGCATCCAGGAACAGGATCCAATCGGATGTGGCATGGTCCAGGCCATAGTTCTTCTGACTGGAGAAATTGTCGAATTTACGTTGCAAAACGGTAGCTCCCTTCTCTTTGGCAATGGCGGTTGTTTTGTCGGAGCTGAACGAGTCTACCACGATGATCTGATCGGCAAATCGAACCGATCTCAGTGCGGCTTCAATATAAGCCTCTTCGTTGAAGGTGGGAATGATGACGCTAAGCGTTGCCATAGCGCAAACTTACCAAATGTTTACCAAATGGAAGTAGATGAGAACGATGTCTTCCGCAGAAAACAGGCATACCATTTCTTAGAGAAATTTTATATTTGGTGCTGCGATTCGACCTGCCAATGACGTTTCCTACCCACCAAGTTGAAAATAAACTTTCCTGCCGGATATGTGGCAGCACAGAGGGCCGTCAGTATTTTCGGCCGAGGGAGATGATGTTTGGTCTGCAAACACGTTTCGATTATTTCCAATGTTCCAATTGCCACTGCTTGCAAATCGGGCAATTCCCGGAAGATATGTCTGCTTATTACCCGGAATCCTATTACAGTTTTGGGAAATACGACGGAAAGAAGTTCAAGGGTTGGAAAGGAGGGTTGAAACGATTCCAATACCGAAACTCAGTGATGGGAAATCGGTTGTTCAAATCCCTTTTTGGGATCAAGGAATACCGAGTGTTTGATGGCTTGACTGTGAATTATTCCACGCGCATATTGGACGTGGGTTGTGGCAATGGCCGCAACTTTTTATATCCCCTGGCCGAGGTTGGATTTACGCATGTGGTAGGTTGCGATCCGTTCTTAAATGAGACCATTGTATATGAAAACGGCCTCCGTATTGAGAAAACCGACGTATTTGGTATGGAAGGCAAGTGGGACGTGATCACTTATCACCATGCGTTCGAGCACCTGCCCAATCCGAAAGAAAATCTGGCTCGAGTGCGGGACCTGCTCAATGATGCTGGATATTGCATCCTTCGTATTCCTACGGTATCTTCCTTCGCTTGGGAGCACTACGGTGAAGATTGGGTTCAGTTGGATGCTCCAAGACACTTCTTCCTGCATTCGCGCGAAAGTATCCAATTGCTTGCGGAAGCGGCCGGTATGGAGTTGGCGAAAGTCGTGTACGATTCCACACATTTTCAATTCATGGGAAGTGAGAAATACCTGAAGAACATTCCACTTTCAGCAAAAAAAGAAAAAGGCCTGTGGGCTTCCCTCCGACGCAAATGGGACAAATGGCGGTACCAACGAAAAGCCGATCGACTCAACAAAGCAAATCGTGGGGATCAGGCTGCCTTCATTTTAAGGAAAACATAGCGTACCTTTGCACAACTAAAGAGAACGAATTTGGATAGTTTAGGAATTTCGGTCGTAGTAAGCACCTACAACAAGGAAGAGTGGCTGCGCAAGGTGTTGGAAGGTTACAAATACCAAACCTATGACCACTACGAAGTAATCGTGGCCGATGATGGCTCGCGTGCCTCGACCAGGGAATTGATCGATACGATGCGAAAGGACTATCCCGTTCCGTTGCATCATATCTGGCACGAAGACGAAGGCTATCGCAGGCAGCGTATCCTTAATGTGGCCATTACCAGTGCCAATATGCCCTATATTCTTTTTACGGATGGCGACTGCATTCCTCGCAAGGATTTTGTTGAGGTGCATGCCAAGTATGCGGAGGAGGGGTACTTCTTGTCGGGCGGCTATTGCAAACTGCCCATGAAGACCAGTGAGTTGATTGATGAAGACGACATACGCACTGAGCGTTGCTTCGATGTATCATGGCTCAAACAACAAGATCGTTTAAAGGGGACCCAGGCGCTCAAACTCAACAGTGGCCCCGTGATGGCAAGTATCCTGGACTATCTCACGCCCACCAATGCCAGTTTCAATAATTGCAATTCGTCTGCTTGGAAGGAAGACCTCATTGCCATCAATGGGTATGACGAACGCATGCAATACGGCGGTCCCGATAGAGAATTGGGTGAACGGTTAGAGAATTTTGGTTTGAAACCCAAGCAGATACGGCACAAAGCCATTGTCCTACATTTGGATCATGCGCGGGGTTACAAGACAAAGGAGTCGCTGGAACGCAATCTCGCGATTCGCAAAGCTGTGAAAGTGGAAAATAAGAAATGGACCGAGCATGGCATCATAAAAGGGCCTCAACAGGGCACAGATGCCTCCGATACGTAAGCACCGCTACACTTTACCGTACACTCCGATCTTCCAATAGGTGGTTTCCTTTTGGGTACGCACTGTGGTAAAGGCGAGCTCCCGCAGGTTGGGATGCTCCTTGAAGTACTCCCAACAACCAATACCTTCCCGGAAGATGGAGGAAATTACAATACCCTTTGGCGACAGGTGCTGCAGCATCAAGTTGAGTACGTTGTCTTTTTCTGAATCGGGGATATAGTAGAACGCCTCGTTGAAGATGATCGCATCGAAAATGCGTTCGGGTTTGAACTTGATGGCATCTTCTGCTACAAATTCGGATTTGGGAAATTGTTGCTCCCTGGCTTTTTCAATGGATACCTTGGAAAAATCAACTCCCAAAAAATAGTCGTAGTCGAACCCTTCCATGCGCCTGTTAAGTACACCGTCGCCACAGCCAATGTCCAGGATGGCTGGGTTGTCGATGGCGAATTCTTTCATATAGTCGATGATCTGGTAGTAGCGCTTGGCCTCCAATTCGGTTTTCAGACTTTCCCAGCGGCCACTGCGATATTGCTTGTTCCATCGTCGTTTCCGACGCCAGTGATGAAATTTATCCAAAAGATTCATGCGTACGTGTTTTTAAGTGGTGGTCCAGGAATGGCGTTAGTTTGTTCAGGATCATTTCCGGGGTGAGCTCCCGATATAACTGCTCCGGATCTCGTTCAATGGCCTTGCGCTCTTCCCGCGAATACTGGGCAAACAACTCAGGTTTTTCGTCTTTTAGATGCACCGATTCGTGCTCCTTACCATCCTCGAAGCTGTTCCAGTGCGACTTTTCGATATAAGGAGAGTAGATCGTGAACGTGGGTTTGTTCAAGGCCTTGGCGATGTGCACGCTTCCGCCCTCGTTGGAAACCAGCAGGTCGCATTGATTCATGAGTTGGATGAACCCTCGGATCGAGTCTTCATAAATATCCAATCGAATGGACTCTTTGTGCTGGCACAGCTCGAAGATCTTTTCTGCCTCCGCTCTTTGATGTGGGGCATAGTTAAAGAGCAAGGTGGCCTCGTAATGCCGGGCGATGTGATCAATGATCTGAGCTGCATAGGCATACGGAAGCGATTTATTGGGGGTACTGCCCAATACCCCAAGCATGACCACGGGTCGCGATACAGTTGCGAGTTGGTCGTATTGTTGCTCCGTAGGACTTAAATGAATGCAGTAGCGATCATCTCCGTTCTTTAGTGCGAATGCCTCTTCCAGCATGTGCAGGCGATCTTCGATGGCCTTTCCGCAAGGGAGGGTAGCCTCAGGAAGAAAATCAATGGTTTGGGTATAGAAGGGAAGACGGAGTGTTTTGTTGGCTCGTTTAAAACCCACCCGTTTTGGAGCTCGCGAGAACAGGCACATGAGCCGACTCTGAAACTTTGCGTAGGGATCCAAAATGATATCGTAGCGTTCCTTGCGGATGTCGCGAATCGTTCGAAGGAGCGTAGCCGGTTTTTTCAATTCTTTGTCGTTGGCAAGAACAATACGGTCGATATTGGGATTTTGCTCGATCACCCCGGCCGTATAATCATAAACGAAATAAGTAATTTGGCTGTCTGGAAACAAGGTTTTGAGGTTGTTGGCCAGGATGGAAGCGATGAGGACATCCCCAATTCTTTTGTTTTGTATGACGAGAATTTTCTTCATAAAAGTTTACCTTCGCAAGGTATCTTTTTTGAAGTTATTTTACCAAAAATGAGGGAAACTTTGGTTGTACATCCTAAGTATCAGCACCAGGCAGAACAGCTTAGGCAGCTATTGTCTCGTTTTGACGAAGTGGGAGAAATGGTGGTGGATGGCGACAGGAATACGATCAAGAAGGTGTTGTTGGGCAACACCATGCTTAATATCAAGCGTTTTAAAACACCCAATCTTTTTCAGGGACTGGTCTATCGTTTTCTGCGGAAGAGCAAAGCGCAGCGGTCCTTCGAGTACGCAGAAAAGTTGCATCAGGCATCGATTCGCACCCCAGCTCCGGTGGCCTATTCCGAAGCATTTGGCACGGGACTCAAAAGTAGCTTCTATGTGAGTGAGCACCTGGATTACGATTTCGATTTCAGGACATTAAATCACAACCCTCTGTGGCCTGATCGCGCGGAGATCCTTCGACAATTTGCCGGTTTTACATTTCAGTTACATGAGAACCAAATTCGCTTTCTGGATCATTCTCCAGGGAATACCCTCATCAAAGACAATGGTGATGGTACCTACCACTTCTTCCTGATCGATCTCAACCGCATGCGATTCGGAACCATGAACCTGGCCCAACGGATGAAGAATTTCCGGAGAATGTGGCTGTCAAAGACCATGATCAACATCATGGCGCCAGAATATGCCAGATTGCACGGTACCACTTCCGAAGAAACACATCGCCTCATGACTTATTACAGCCGAAAGTTTCAGAAAAAAGTGAACTCGAAGAAAGTTCGAAAGCGAAGACGGCGGTGACCGATTTCAATTAGCAATGATCAATATTCAATAATCAAATAGCTTTCTTAATTAGCCTGTGCAAACTGCGTACTGCCACTGCCAACTGATCACGTATTATACCGCTACATCATACTCTCGTAACGCATCGTTCAAAGAAGTCTTTTTATTGGTGCTCTCCTTGCGTTTGCCGATGATCAGGGCACAGGGCACGTTGTAGTCGCCAGCGGGAAATGTTTTGGTGTAACTTCCCGGGATCACCACCGATCGTGCTGGCACGCGACCTTTCATTTCGATAGGTGTCTCTCCGGTAACATCGATGATCTTGGTGGAGGCCGTGAGCACCACATTGGCCCCAAGAACGGCTTCGCTTTCCACACGCACTCCTTCCACCACGATACAACGGGAACCAATGAACGCGTTGTCTTCAATGATCACCGGAGCGGCTTGTAACGGTTCCAAGACACCGCCTATACCAACCCCGCCGCTTAGGTGAACGTTCTTGCCAATCTGGGCGCAGCTGCCCACCGTGGCCCAGGTGTCTACCATGGTTCCTTCGTCCACATAGGCTCCAATGTTTACATAACTAGGCATCATGATCACCCCTTTGGAAATATAGGCACCATGTCTGGCAACCGCGTTGGGAACCACGCGAATACCCTTAGCTTCATAGTCTTTTTTGAGCGGTATCTTATCGTGGTATTCAAAAATACCGGCTTCCAGGGTTTCCATTTTCTGAATAGGAAAATACAATACCACCGCCTTCTTCACCCACTCGTTTACCTGCCAGCCATTGGCGGTAGGCTCAGCGCATCGAAGGGTACCTTCGTCACATAGTCGTACCACTTCTCGAATGGCATTGATGGTTTCAGGGTTCTGTAACTGGGATCGGTCTTCCCAGGCGGTATTGATAAGTTGTTGCAATTGGGTCATGGGTTATCAG
>JBCCHR010000047.1:0-12495 GCA_039028655.1 Bacteroidota bacterium | reverse complement strand
GCCAACGCCTCCAGAACTCTCCGATGTTACGGGAGAAATACGGGAACGAAAAAATCTTCATCAGGTTAAACCCAAACATTCTGGCGACCCCGATAGCGATATCCGAATAGCCTGAGAAATCGCCATAGATCTGGAACGAGAACAGCAGGGCTCCCAAAAACAAGGTGCTACCCGAGTGAGCAGAAGGATCTTCGAAAATAAGGTTGGCGTAGTGCGCGCAGTTGTCGGCTATCACCATTTTCTTGAACAAACCCCACACCAATTGTTTACAGCCATCGACCGCCTTGTCGTACTCAAACTTCCGCTTCCTGAGAAATTGAGGGAGTAAGTTTGTTGCTCGTTCGATGGGACCGGCCACCAACTGTGGAAAGAAACTTACAAAGGCAAAAAAGGCGATCACATCCCGGGTAGGTTGCATTTTCCTTCGGTAGATATCAATGGAATAACTCAGGGTTTGGAAAGTGTAAAAACTAATTCCAACCGGCAATATGATCTCTAGACGCGAGGGTTCTATGCTAGCACCCATAAAAGTGAAGGCCTCCGCGAAGCTTTCAGCAAAAAAATTGTAATACTTGAAAAAGCCCAGAAACCCAAGGTTGACGAATATGCTTAGGGAAAGCCACCATTTTCGATTTCTTTTTACTTCGGAATTACTTAGGCGCAATCCCACCCAGTAGTCGACCATCGAACTAAAGAGAATGAGCGACAGGAATCGCCAGTCCCACCAGCCATAAAAAAAGTAACTGGCGCAAAGCAGAAAGGCATTTTGAAGTTTGAGCGAGCGCTGGGTTACGAACCAATACAATAGAAAAACGACCGGCAAGAAAAAGGCGAATTCTATCGAATTGAACAACATAGTAATGAATTAGCTTACCATGCGAATATAGTACAAATGAGGAGGAAACTAGAAATTATAAACTACCTCGAGCTTATAATCCTTGAGCGCAGCCTTGGCCTTATCAAAATCCTGGGTAAAGCCCAGCATATAACCACCACCTCCAGAGCCACATAGCTTCAGGTAGTAGGCGTTGGTCTCTATGCCCTTTTTCCACAGGGTATGGAATTCTTTCGGGATCATGGGTTTGAAGTTGTCCAGCACCACTTTCGAAAGCTGTTTGATGTTCCCAAATAGCGACTTTACATCCCCTTTCAAAAAATCTTCCACACAGGCATCGGTGTGTTTTACGAACTGTTCTTTGAGCATGTTACGGAAACCTTCCTGTTTCATGTTGTTCATGAATATCTGAACCATAGGGGCCGTTTCTCCTGTGCTTCCACTGTCCAACAGGAATACGGCGCCTTGCCCAATTTGGGTTTGCGACGGAATTCCGGCAGGTTCAATATTGTCTTTGGAGTTGATCAATATAGGCAGACTCAAATAACTGTTCAGTGGGTCGAGACCTGAGGATTTCCCATGGAAGAACGACTCCATCTCTGCGAAGATGCGCTTTAACTGCAGCAACTTCTCGCGAGTGAGATTTTCCAAAACGGTGATCTTATCGCTCGCATATTTATCGTACACAGCAGCTACCAGGGCTCCGCTACTTCCCACCCCATAGCCTTCCGGAATACTGGAATCGAAGTACAATCCGGCATCCACATCATGCTGCAGGCGTTCCATGTCGAAGGTAACCAGATCGGGTTGCTTTTCACAAAGCTCTTGCAAATAGGTTGCAAACCGTTTGAGGTTGTCGTTGGACCGCTTGGTGGCCACCGTATGGTGCTCATCGATCTTTAACGCGCCGTTGTAAAAATTGTAGGGGATGGATAATCCTTTGGAGTCTTTAATGATTCCGTACTCTCCGAAGAGAAGGATCTTTGAATAGAAAAGGGGGCCTCGCATAAGCTTGTTACCTGTTTGTTGTCCAAATATAAGGTATTTCCCTCTATTTGATTGGTTTCCCACAAATATAAGGGATTCCTCCACACGGTTTTCTGAATAGAATCATAAAATAAACGCATCTATAAGGTTGATATTTTGTAACTTACCCTAAAAACAACTACAACCGCTATGAAAAATTTCCACCTTTTAGCAGCGCTATGCTGCACGTTTATTTTATCCAATACTTTCGCGCAATCACACAACTGGACCGGCAACGGAGGAGATTCGGATTGGTTCAATACGGCCAACTGGGATTCTGGAACCGTACCCATTGAAACCAGCACAGTGTCTATAGTAGGCAATGTGATGGTCTTAATTTCCGGATCGTCCGCAGAGGCATACACCATCGACCTGCACAACAATGCCACCCTTGAGATGCAAAGTAATCTCGAAACACAATCGATCATTACGGTACACGACAGTGGCACCTTTATTTTTACCACCGGGGTACTGTCGGGCAGTGGTGTGCATAATTTTGGTCTCTTGAAGGTGGAAGGCATCAACACCCGCACCTTCTCAAACACCTCAGTTACCAATCATGCCGATTTCCTGGTAACCAACAGTAACCAGACGCAGTTGTTCAATACCACCATCAATAATATGACCACGGGCTTGATCGATATTTCAAGTGTGGGTGGATTTTTACAGCAAAATCAATCATCGGTCATCAACAATGATGGGCTACTCAGAAAAAGTCCGGACGGCCTCAATCCTTTCGGGACATTTTACCTCATCACAGAGATCAATAACCAGGGTACTATTGAGGTACAGGAGGATCAAACCTTCCTGTTGTTGGCCGGTTCGTCTACCTTCACCAATTTTGAGAACGGTCGTGTGACCGGCAATGGTGTGTACGACATTACCACCAATTTTGTGAATCATGGATTGGTACTTCCGGGAGGCGACGAGACTGTAGGCAGCCTGGACGTTACCAATAATTTCTCCTTGAATGGCGGCATTGTTTCCATTGATATGGCGGGAACGGCCAACGGAGAATTCGATTCGATCGTGGTTGTAGGAGGCCCGCAAATGGAGGGTGCCTTGGATATCAATTTGTTGTTCGAGCCACAGGTTGGAGACGAATTTGAGGTGATCACCTGGAATTTGAGCGGCAGTAATTGCAATTTTCCTCAGTTCACGACTGCGATTCGCGACGGTTTCGAATATACCTTCGAGACGTTTTGCAACGCCAACGATGTAACCCTGCGAATGGTGGGCGTGTCGGTGCTGGGATTTGAAGACCTTGGTAAAGAGGAAGTTCAATTTTACGTATACCCCAATCCTGTAAGCGAAACAGGACATTTTGTTTTTTCTTCGGAATTCATCGCGTCTGAAACATCGAAGGTAGTCTTGTATAATGCATTAGGCCAGCAGGTGAGTGCGCGGCAAGGCATTTCGCCCGGCTCGGACACCTTTGAGCGAGGTAATCTCCCGGGAGGACTTTACTTTGCACAACTTGAAGATGAAGGAAGGGTTCTGGCGACCACCCGAATTGTGATCGACTAGATAACAGCAGAGGCGCCAAAGCCAGTTTGGTCCTGAATAAATTCTCCATTCTTGCAATAGGAGGCCAGATCAGCTTTTATGAATTGATCCACCGCAGCTGCATGCGCATCCGGATAAAGTACATGTACATTGGCACCGGCATCGAGGGTAAAACACACCGGGATGGAAGTTTCCTTTCGAAAGGCCCAAATCCTGTTAATGATCTCGAGCGTATTGGGTTTCATTAAAATAAAATACGGAATGGACGTCATCATCATGGCGTGTAGTTGCAAGGCTTCACTCTCCACGATCTCGATAAAAGCAGTGAGGTCTCCTGCTTCAAACACTTCGGCCAGTCGGGATATGTTGGCGTTGGCTTCATTAAATCGTCGTTGGGCGTACGCATGATCGTGCATGAGATTGTGCCCTACCGAACTACTCACCTGCTTCTCGCCCTTATCGACCAGCAAGATAGTGTCTTTATAAGCTGCAAAAATCGGATGAACCGGCAAGTGGTATGGTATTCCAAAGAGATCACTACTGCCCGAAACGTCAGGATGCGTGCCCCATAGTACAATTGGGCCTTCAATACTTCGTGAGGCACTCCCCGAACCCAAACGGGATATGAAGGAAGCTTTTTGTTTACGTCTATCGTCGGACATGGGATGCTCCAGCAGTTGTTGTTCCATATCCATCAAACACATGCTCAACGCGCTCATTCCACTGGCCGAGGAAGCAATCCCACTGCTATGCGGGAAACTATTGGTGGTTTCGATGCGAAACCTATACTTCCTGAGTAACGGCAGGTAGGTCTCCACCCTTTCAAAGAACTGAAGGATCTTTGGTTCGAAATCAGGCTTTGAAACACCATCCAATAGCACCGAAACTTCAAATGCCTCATCAGCTTTTGGTTCGAAAAACAAAGTGGTTGTGGTTCGGCAATGATTCAAGGTAAAGCTCACCGATGCGTTCTGCGGTAGCTGTTGGCCATGCTTCCCCCAATATTTTACCAAGGCAATATTGCTGGGCGACTGGTAGGTCACGCTTCCGCTTTCCAATTCCTTCGAATAGCTCGCAGGGATAAAGTCCTTTTCCGTCATAGGATCTTCTCATAGGGCCACACCTTGGCCATGGATGATGGCAAAGATACAGAAATCCCTCCTCAGCGAAATCATTATATTTGAATTTGACAAAACGCTTCCCATTTTGAATTTCAATATTTGGAATAGCCTTATCCTGGCTGGAGTGATCCAGGGACTGCTCTTTGGTCTGGTGTTTCTTTTCAACAGAAAATACCGATCGAAAAGCACCTATTACCTCATCGCCTGGATCGTTACTTATTCCTTGAGCAATCTGCAATACTATTTGCTGGATACTGGCGTGGTGGATGTGATCGCATTTTACGACTATATCTACATTGCCTGGCCCCTGCTCATGTCTCCCCTTATCATTATGTACGGGCACACACTGTTGTACCCGGGAAGAAAGATCTCCTGGGGCGAGCGATTGCTCTTCCTTCCGTTTCTCGCAGTGCTGCTTTTAGGTATCACCTATAAGATATTGCGAGCCATGGAATTTAAACACGCCGGCTTGAGCGAGTTCTTTGTACAACTCACCCCGCGCGGTGAATACCTGGCCATCGTTTACAGCATTATCACCTTGATCTATTTGCTGGTTACCGTGCATCGCTATCAAAAAAAGGACCGCTATTCGAGCAAGAAGGTGAGCATGCAACTCAATTGGTTCAAAATTACCCTCATATTGCTATGCCTTGCCACCTTGTTGTGGGCCTATTCTGAATGGATGTACGGCGATGCAGACGATATCTCCTATTTCTATCCGCTTTGGATCGTGGTGGCGTTCCTGATCTATTGGCTCGGACATTTGGGCATGTACAAATACGGGGTCAATGAACAACGAAAGAAGATCCGAAAGTCGGTCCGGGAACGGTATTCGATTTCCGAAGTGCTCCCACGCAAGAATGAACACGTCAATGCCCTGGAACAATTTATCAAAGGTGACCGTAACTTTCTTAATCCAGATCTCTCTCTGGAAATGACAGCCCAACAACTTGGTTTGAGCAGTGGCCATCTTTCCAAAGTGATCAATACTGAAATGGGAATGTCGTTCAAGGATTACCTCAACAACCTGCGCATTGAGGAGGCCAAATTGTATCTCAAAGATCCTGAGTTTTCCAACTATACGTTGGTGGCCATCGGTCTTGAGGCGGGATTCAACTCCAAATCGGCTTTTAACGCGTCCTTCAAAAAGATCACCGGGCTTACTCCCTCCCAGTTCAGGCAACAACAGGACTAGTTGTCGCATAATTTCCGACATCTGAAAAAACAGGACATCCGTTTCATCTCTCCTGCTAGTTTTGATGAATCCTAACCCGCTTAAAAGCGGTGCCGGATAAGTCTGATGTACTATTAATTCCGAAGAAGATGAAACGGATCTGCATATTGCTGGCCTTTGCCGGTATCGCCATGAATGCCCAGGTGGGTATTGGCACAGAAACCCCAAATGCAACCCTCGATATAAAAGCTACTAACGAAGCAGCCCCGGCCAGCAATGATGGTCTGTTGATCCCAAAGGTAGAAGAATTCCCTGCCGTCGATCCCGGAGCCCCTCAGGACGGCATGCTGGTTTACGCCACCGGGACCGGTAGCGTGAGCAAAGGCTTCTACTATTGGGATCATGGTACGACCTCCTGGGTACTGGCCACCGGAGCCAAGAACATCGACGACCTAAGCGATGGAAGCACTGATGGGACCGGCTCTTCTGTTTTCTTCGGAATTGATTCGGGCTCCAACGACGATGGTACCAACAACCAAAACACCGCTGCCGGATATCAATCCCTGCTCAGCAATACCTCAGGCCCTGCAAATACTGCCATGGGTTATTGGTCGCTGCGAGACAATTCATCCGGTAACGGAAATACTGCTTTTGGTCATTACGCTGGGCGCGCCAATACATCAGGGCAAGCGAATACCATGCTGGGAGCAGCGGCTCTTTATTCAAAAACAGCGGGCAACAATAATTTGGCGATGGGTGGTTTGGCAGGTGGTAGCCTGACCAGTGGCGACGGCAATATATTCATTGGACACCGAGCCGGTTTTAATGAGACTATAACCAGCAATAAATTGTATATAGAGAACTCAGATGCTTCGAGTCCGCTGCTCTATGGCGAATTCGACACCAACATTCTACGCACCAACGGCACTCTGCAGATCGGGAATCCCGCATCAGGCGGATACGCACTACCCGCTACCGATGGAACGCTCGCACAACTGCTTCAAACCGATGGCAATGGAACTATTGGATGGGTGGAATACGACGATGTAGGCATCCGTCGTATCGACGAACTCCTCGACGGCCGATCGGATGTTGTGGGTTATTCTGTTTTTCTGGGGAATCGTGCGGGACAAAATACTACCAACTTGACCAACTCGGCATCGGTTGGCGTAGGTTATGAAACGCTGGAGGCCAATACCAGCGGGGCGTATAACGTGGCGGTTGGGTTCTGGAGCATGTACCGTAATACCACTGGCAGCTATAATGTGGCGGTTGGTCGTCGAAGCCTGCTAAGCAATACTGAGGGAATCCGCAATACTGCTATTGGTACCAACGCCATCAATGCAAATACTACTGGGGAAGAGAATACGGCCATTGGTGCTTTCGCCCTTGCCAATAATACTGTAGGAGACAGTAATATGGCAGGTGGTGCCTATGCTCTATTCAATAATACGATAGGAGCCGAGAACTTAGCATTGGGTTACCATTCGATGTACGAAAACATCGATGGTAGCCAAAATGTTGCGGTAGGAAACAGGGCCCTGGAGCAAAATGTAGATGGCAATCAAAATGTAGGTGTGGGCCTTAGATCCTTGGAAAATAACGTAGATGGCAACTACAATGTGGGTGTAGGTGCCTGGGCACTGAACAACAATACAGACGGAATTTATAATGTAGCGACCGGAACAAGGGCACTTTTCAGTAATGGTAGTGGCAACAACAACGTGGCCAATGGGGCGTATGCCTTGCAGGACAACACCAGCGGAGACGGCAATGTGGCCGTTGGCGCCAATGCGCTCGCTGGTAATACCACGGCCAATTACAATACTGCGACAGGAACACAGGCCCTGGAAGTAACCCAAACCGGCGGAGCCAATGTAGCCAATGGCTATCAAGCAATGCGCCTAAACTCCGGAGGGACGCTCAACGTGGGAATTGGATTCAATGCACTCTTCAACAATGCAAATGGAAATCGAAATACTGCCCTGGGAAGCAGCGCAGGGTTTCGGAACACAGGAGACGATAATTTATTCTTGGGTGCCAGCGCGGGCTACTGGATCGTTTCGGGGAACAACAATGTGACAATTGGCACTCGGGCCGGGGCCGGTTCAACCGCCCACTCAAAGTTTGGAGGTGTATTTATCGGGTACGAAGCCGGTGAACTGGAGGAAAACAGCAATCGCTTGTACATTGACAACTCAAACACCACAACACCCCTCCTCTATGGGGAGTTCGACAACAACTTGTTGGGGATCAACGGCGATCTGGCCGTAGGGCACCAGGTGCCCGGCGCTCCCTTGCATGTAGAATCGGCGGGCACCAGCGGATCGCAGACTATCGTAGCGGCTTTGGAAGCCACCACTTCCAACCGCCCTGTACTCCTGTTCTCGGAAACCGGCGCCACCAATTTTAATTCGGGGATGAGCATCGAATACAACGGAGCTGGTTCCGGTTCGGCCAATAAAATTGCCATCAACGGGGTCGGGGGCACCCCGTTGTACGAATTCGAAAATGGTGGGGACGCCCATATTTTGGCGGGTGATCTCACCATTTCCAATTCGGGATCGGATCGGGTATTGCGAATGAGCGACTCCGGTGGGAACGCAGATCGGGTGTTGATGCGGCAGGATGGTAGTAACGATATTTATGTGGGCGACGTCGACAACAACAATGGAGACACCTACATCAGGGCCGGAGGTAGCAGCGAGATCGCGGTGATCGCGGGAAGCGGATTTGTCGGGGTAAACGATATCACCCCCTCCTGGACATTCGAAGTGAACGGAAATGCTGCCAAACCCGGAGGCGGTTCCTGGATCAACTCGTCGGACCGCCGTCTTAAATCCAACATTCAACCATTCGCCCAAGGGCTGGACCAGATCCTGCAGATCGACGCGGTAACCTATCAATACAATTCCTTGAGTGGCTTCGATACCGAGCAACAACATGTAGGTGTGGTGGCACAGGAACTCCAAAAAGTGGCTCCCTATATGGTTCGGCAATACGAAAACGAGCACGGCCAATTCCTGGCCGTGGACAACTCCGCCATGACTTACCTGTTGATCAACGCCGTCAAGGAGCAACAACAAATGATCGAGCAATTGCAATTGCAGATCGAATCGCTAACCAACCAAATAAACAACTCCCACGATGAATAGACCGCTCTTATATGTCGTTTTGTTTTTTTTACTGAAGCACTCCATCATGAACGCACAACAATCTATAGACTTGCCAGATTTTGGACTCCGCTTTACCATACCAACCGGGTGGAGCGGCTCGGAACAAGGGGATTTTGTGGTTCTTGGCCATGCCAGTATTCCGGGCATGATGGTACTTTCTGCCAACCAGGTGAAGGATGCAACCTCCCTCAAACAGCTAGCCGAAGCAGGGTGGACCGACGAGGGAGTACAATTAACCCCATCGGGAGCATTTCGCACGATTGGCAACGCACGGGTGGAGGGCTATTACGAGGGTTGGTACGACGCATCGGAGGTGCGATGTTATGCCATTGGCCTGATCAATGGCCTGGGTGAAGGAATGAATATCTTCGTTCTTACAACCAAGCAACTTTTTTCCGAAGTGCACGTCCAGGCAGCCAACAAGCTGGCCTCCTCCGTTCAATTCTACAAGGCGAAGGACAGTGACCTCACGCGCCAATGGAAGAAACAACTCGTAGGGCGACAACTTAAATACATGTACAGCAATTCGACTTCAGATTACAGTGGTGGATACAGCAGTGTTTCGGAGACCCGTGTGATCGATCTTTGCTCCAATGGGCGGTTTGCCTATTCTCACGATTCAAACAGCAGCTTTGCTGCCGGAGACCCCGTCGATGGTATCACCACGGGGAACCAAATCGGTTCCGGAGTGTTTGACAATAGCAACGAAAACAGCGGAACCTTCCGGATCTATTCCGCAGGAAAAAAAAGTTACCTGGAACTCACTTTCGACAACCAATCCACCCTGGAATTTGAGCTGGATACCAATACTGAAGGCCATACCCTACTCGATGGAGAGCGCTATTTTGTGCTTGATAGCGGGGGCTGCGAATAACACTCTTTTTCTCTTCCCGGTTTTTATCACTTATTTTCTTTGCCAACGATGACATTTGGCAAGTTCGTCGATGTATGGTTGAAAAGTACAGATTAACCGAACCAAAAAATGTGTAACTTTCCCTTAGCTATTTCGGATGAGGGAAACAAATCAAATAGAAAACCAATTACAGGTAGTTGAAGCTATCAAAGCCAATGACTCCTTAGTGCTCAAAAAGTTGTACCAGGAGAACTACCGAAAAGTCGAGGTTTTTATTCTGAAAAACAGTGGATCAATGCCCCAGGCCAAAGACACATACCAGGAAGCGTTTATCGCGATGTACCAAAACATCAAAGCCAATAAATTCGTGCCGTCCAACGAAACGGCATTGCAGGGGTACCTGTTCCAGATTGCTAAGAATAAATGGACCGACTTCCTTAGATCTTCAAAATTTAAGCGAACCACGACCATGGCTGCCGATTTCCAAGTCAACGATGAAGACACGCTCGTCCTGGAAACCGAGAACGAAACCGCTTCAGCACAGCAAGCCGTTATGGAAGCTTTTAAGCGCATGGGCGATGAATGCAGGAAACTCCTGGAAGTGTTTTATTTTCATAAAAAATCCATGCGCGAGATCGCACTCTCCCTCAACATTGGAGAGGCATCTGCCCGCAATAAGAAATACCGTTGCATTCAAAAGTTAAGAGAATTAGCCTCCCCAAATTAATAGCCATTGAAATCGAATACACACATATCCCAAGAACAACTGGAACGGATCGAACAGTATCTGGAAGGTCGCATGACCCCGGACGCGCTGGCCGCCTTTGAAGCTGAGCTGCAAAGCGACCCCACCTTACAGGAACAAGTTGAAGAAGTGAGATCGCTCATTCTGGGTATCGAGAGTGCATCGCTGCAGAGTGAGCTGGATCAATTCCACGAGGAGTTAGTACCGGTGCGCACATTGGATACCAACCAACCGCCACGAAATGATAGTGTTAAACGCCTTAACAAAGTGATTCGCTATGTGGCAGCTGCAGTCGTGGTCGTGGGGTTCGCAGGTTTTTTATTGCTGAATTCCTCTTCGCCGTCGGAGAAGTTATTCGCCAAGCACTTCACACCAGATCCTGGTTTGCCAACCACTATGGGTGTGGAAGACCAATATGAGTTTTACGATGCCATGGTGAACTACAAACAAGGCGATTATGAAAGTGCGATCGAAAAATGGCGTTCGCTAGCGGCTTCAGAAACAAAAAATGATACCCTGAGCTATTTTATTGGGATCGCCTATCTGGCCGATGGTAATGAAGAAGAAGCCATCAGTTATCTCAAACCACTGTCGGAACAATCCAGGAATTCTTTTGAAAAAGAAACCCATTATTACCTTGGGTTGGCCTATCTCAAATCCAACAACAGTATCGAAGCCAAAAAATACCTTACCTTTAGTGGAACGGAAAGTGCTCGAGAAGTACTTGACGAACTAAAAGACTAACTAATCCCATATGACTCAGTTCCTAAAGAAATTTTGGGGTATTTCTTTGGTGCTTTGCTGCATGTCGTTTCATGTTCATGCACAAGATGAGCATCCATTTGGTGTACAGGCCATCGACAGTTTGTTGGAAGCCGGTAACACGATGCTGGCTCAGGAGGTGCTTCAGCAACACATATCCCGCTTTCGATCCAACGGCCAAATCGATTCGTTGTACCAATTCCCCATCTACCTGGGGAAGCTGGAGGCGAAAAAGACCAATTCGACAAAGGCTGCCAGTGTGGCTAAAGACTTTATCGAGGAGCTTTCCACACTCACCAATAATCACAGAACACTGTTCAAGGCCTACTTAAGCCTGGACAAACTATATGTTTTCCTGGGTGACGATGCCAGTTCGGTGATCGCCTCTAAAAAAGCATTGGAATATGCAAAAACAACCCCGGATGTTACCCAAGAGGAATTGGGGCTCATCAATTATACCATTGGTGGCAACTACTACGCCCTGTACGACCTGAGCAATGCCGTGGACTATTTCAAGGCGTCGGTTGCGGCCTATGAAAAGGCAGAAACGGCCAAAAAAGATAAACTCGCCGATGCGTACAATGGCGTAGCGGTATCCATGTGGACCTTGAACAAACTCGACATTGCGGAAGTATATTTTCACAAGGCCATTCAAACCACTCGTGAGAGTGACCTCACCGACTACGACCGTGATTACTACATCGTGGCCTTTCAATTCAACCTGGCGCTGGTGGTGGATGCCCAGGGAAATATTGGTGAGGCCATCGATCTGAAGAAACAGATCATCTCCACCTTACAAGACATTATCAACGGTTCTCAGGATGACTTCCTCGTAAAAAAATCGAAGCGCTTGCAAGCCTCGGCCATTTCCAATCTGGCTGCCTTTTATCATGATACCGGGTATCTTACACGCGCCTATGAGATGCTTCAGTACGCGCACGATAAAAAGAAAGAGGTATTTGGCGTCGACAGTCCGCGATTGGCAACCAGTGCCCATCAGATCGCTACTTCAGAGATCGAATTACTCGAATATGATAAAAGCATCGCCACGGTCGAAACGGCGCTGAAAAACCTGCGAAAAGCACCCAGCCGATACCTTTCTGTGGAAGCCGACCTGTTGTACAGCATGGCGAAAGCCTATTCAGCAAAAAAAGAAATGGCCCGGGCCAGGGAGCTCTACGAGCAAAGCGATGCGCTCTACCGGGAAGCCTACCCGGATGAATATAGCAGGGAATACCTCATCCTGCTGCGTGATTATGCCCAATTCCTGGTAGAAAATGGCGAGACAGAACTTGGG